>CAJJMF010000154.1 GCA_905192805.1 uncultured Sutterella sp.
TGATTTTAGTCAATAAATTTGTCCTGTTAGGGATCTAGTTTCCGGGAGTTCAGGGACCGAAATTGGCTAAACCATCCAACATCCACTTTTGGTGCAAAAAAATGCGTCACAAGCTCACCTGTGACGCATTGAGTGAGCTCGAAGGTTCGCCCTCGCTTTCGCCAGAGCGAACCTGAAAGGCCCTTAGAAGACGTATTTCACGCCAACCTTACCCCCAACGGAGCTGCTACCCTCTTGCCCGGCCCCTAACTGCAATGCGGCATTGAAGAAGAGATTCCCCTTACGAGCAACCACCCCTAAGTCTGCCTGCACAGGTGTCGTATCGATCACTGTGGTTTCAGTACCCAAGGCTTCAAACTGTTTGTCGCCAAAGGTCGGAACGAACGCAATCTTGGCGGTCGGTGCAAACGACCAGCCCGCACTTTCCATCAACTTACCCGAGAAGCGTAAGGTGAGCGGAAGTTGAACGAGCGTTTGGTTTTGCGACTCGACATGGACACCAGCGAACTGCATAGCATCCGTGTGTAAGCGTGACACACGCACCCCAACGCTGGGCACCAAAACGAAATTACCCAGGTCAAACTGCATCTGCCCCGTCACACCAGCCGACAGAATATTGGCATCGAGCTTCTGGTTAAAGGTCGACATCGTCATTTCGATATCGTTCTTACCCGTTAAGTAGCTCAATTCACCCACAATCTGCGCGTTATCCGCGACGGCAAACGTACCGTACAGTCCTAAACCATAGTTCTGAACGTCATTTTCGATCCCGAGCTTATCGCTGTCGAGTTTACCCTTACCGTACTGAACGGCAACACCCGCAGAGACCTTCTCGGTCAGAGCCATGTCGGCACCAAAGGCGCCATAGCCCATGTTGCTCGAGAATTCGCCCTTATAGTCAAAGCCATCGGCCTTGTACTTTTCACCCGTCACATCGACCCAAAGGTTCAAACCTTTGTCGAGCTTCTGATTGAGAGCCACGCGATCACCGATCGTCTGAGTAAAGACCATATCCGCACGACGCATCATGGACTGAACCCCCATGCTCGAGACCATCTGAGAGAAGCCAGCGTTATTCACGCTTTCGACCAACATATTGTCTTCAACGGTAGCTTCCACTAAGGGGTTATCCGTGATCAGCGTACCCGAATTCGTCACCGTATCGGCCAGCATAAACTTACCGATGGTGGCGTTGGCTACAGCGATCGTACCACCGTTGTTGGTCAACGCTCCCGTTACATAAGGAGTCGTTTCACTCCCTTGACTGGCGTCGATTACCAAAGCGCTGTTCGCTGCAATGGTGACACCTGTACCCGACGTGGGCGCTTCGAGCGAACCATCAATCGTCAAAGCCCCAGCGTCACCGATGGTGACTGGCGTACCTAACACGGCTGCGGCGGTCGTGCCTTCAGGCCCCCAAGCCAATTCAGAGAATTTCTTGAGGGTAGCAATCCCGTCGTCCTGAGTCATCCCAATGACGGCCAAGGAGTTGCGACCCACCACAACGTTACCATCGATCGTCGCGCTATCGGCGGTGACGATGGTGGCATTTTCCACGGTGTCCTGGCTAGGATCGTTCGTCCATTCCGGATCCAAGAAGAGGGTCGCCCCGGCGGCCACCTTTAAGTCTTCTACCGCCAACACAGCACGAGCGCCATCCGAACCCACATTCATCGCAGCGCCTTGCGCTAATTCGACTTGTTCGACTTTGGCCACCATCTTTGTGACATTCACCACTGCGCCGTCGGTCACGACCAAGGCGGGCAATTCACCCTTGGTTTCTTGGGTACTGGTTTCGATACCCAAATTGAGTTCGACCCCCTGACTCACGGTCACCTTGAGCGGCGTGTTATCAGTATTGGCTACCAGCGCCTTACCATCCGTGGAACCCGCTAAGGTCACGGTCGTCTTGGCTCCGTTACTGTTGGTGGGCGCCTGAAGAACCACCGCAACCGGTGTCTTGTCTTCTTGGGTCGGGGCCACAATTAAGCTCGCACCGCCATTGTTGTTGACTTTGACACCCACCACTTCTTCTGTCGCCTTGATCGGTTCGGTCGTATCTACGGCCGTCCCAGTGGCCACCACTTCTTGCTGCGGTAAAACCACATTGTCGATCATCGACGCAGGCTTATCTTCTTCCACGTGCAACTTGGCGTTCTGCAACACGATCTTGCCCGTCTCGAAGGAGTGCTGCAGTGCTGCTAACGTAGCGGTGCTGTATTCACCCGCATCGAGTAAGGTTAACGTGCCGCCCGTTAACGTGAGGAAGCCTTTCTTGGTGATCTGCGTCGACGCTAAGGTGGCATTGTTAGAACCATCTAAATAGAGCTGACCAATCTGGCTGACCAAATTACCACCGTTCAACACCAACGTGCCCGAACCCGGCGTAATGGTCGAAACCGTCAACGTACCACCGCTCACCTGAGTTTGACCAGCATGTAAAGACAAGGTGGAAACGGTCAAATCACCCCCCGTGATATTCACTTGGGAGTTCGGGTGATAGAGGTTGATTAAGTTGGCTGTGTAGCTACCTTGTGTAATATTCACAATGCCGCCACCGAAGCCCTTCGTCCCCTTGCTGGAGCCACCGAGCTTCAAATTACCGGCAAAATCTTCCCCATTGATTTGCACCTTACCACCGTTGAGGTTCAATACCCAATTGGTGCCGTTGGGGCCCGCCAAGAAGAGTTGATCGGCCGGATCCGCAACGTTGCCCGAAGTGCGAGAGTTGAGTTCCGTTAAATTCAAGACACCCTTCGCATTGACCGTCGTGCTCTGAGCACCGTAGCTCGTCGCACTGACTTTCGTCGTTAACTGACCATCAATGACGACATCCTTAGCCTGTAAGAGACCAGCGTTCGTGAAGTCTCCCGTCACCTTGACAGTACCTTCACCCTTGACCGCACCCTGATTCTGACCGTTACCTAAGGTGAGAGTCGTGTCCGCAGCAGTTGTCACCGTCCCAGCGTTGACGAGCAATTCTCCTGCGCTGAAGCTACCCGACTTCACATTGAGTTGAGAAGCCGAATTGGCCAATTCCACACGGTCCATGGCATAAGTGCCTTCCGTATTGAGGATGGCCGCTCCAAAACTACCCGTATCCGAGCCACCGAGCTTAACCTTCTTCACGGTAGCGTTGGCAACCTGCAACTGACCACCCTTGAGGTTCACCACAGCAGGAATGGCTGTCTGGTCACCCTGCGCTTTCTTCCCAGCAATCAAGAGTTGATCGTTCGTATCTCCCGTAGACTTCGAGTTGTATTCCGTGAAATTCAACGCACCCGACGTATTGACGGTGGTTTCACGAACGAGGAAGTGACCTTCGCTAATGCTCGTGGTCAATGTACCATCCAATTGAGCCTGATCCGCAGCGAGCACCCCTTCATTGGTCAACGTCTTGTCCTGGGCCACTGTAATCGTGCCCGCGGGTTCCGTTGCCGACTTAGCCAACGTGAGTGCTCCCGCATTCGTAAAGTCCCCTTCAATCGCCACCGTACCAAGGCCTGCAATCGTCGCATGGTTTTCCCCACCGTTTACAGTGAGTATGGCATCCTGTGCCGTGGTAACCGTCCCAGCCTTAACGACCAATTCGCCCGCAGTAAAGCTACCCGACTTCACATTGAGTTGAGAAGCCGAATTGGCCAATTCCACACGGTCCATGGCATAAGTGCCTTCCGTATTGAGGATGGCCGCTCCAAAACTACCCGTATCCGAGCCACCGAGCTTAACCTTCTTCACGGTAGCGTTGGCAACCTGCAACTGACCACCCTTGAGGTTCACCACAGCAGGAATGGCTGTCTGGTCACCCTGCGCTTTCTTCCCAGCAATCAAGAGTTGATCGTTCGTATCTCCCGTAGACTTCGAGTTGTATTCCGTGAAATTCAACGCACCCGACGTATTGACGGTGGTTTCACGAACGAGGAAGTGACCTTCGCTAATGCTCGTGGTCAATGTACCATCCAATTGAGCCTGATCCGCAGCGAGCACCCCGGTATTCGTCAGGGTCTTGCCTTCGGCCACCGTAATCGTGCCCGCGGGCTCCGTTGCCGACTTAGCCAACGTGAGTGCTCCCGCATTCGTAAAGTCCCCTGTTACATTAAGCGTACCTTGGCCGAGAATTCTTCCAGCATTACTGCCGCCACCGAGATTCAAGGTGGCCCCCCCGGCGACACTTACTGTGCCCACATTGGTGATCTTTCCAGCGCTGTAGGAACCCGACTTCACATTGAGTTGAGATTCGGTATTGGCTAACTCAACTTCTTCGTTGCTGTAATTGCCAGCCGTATTCAGAATGGCCCCGCCGAATTTCTTTTTCCCTGTATTGGAGCCCCCGAGTTTGACCTTACCCGTGTAGTCTTGACCAGCGACCTGAAGCTTACCGCCATTCAAATCAATGACAAAGGGATTTCCGGGAGCGCCAGCCACCAATAAACGATCGCCCGGTAAGTCTTCCGTGATCGCTTGCTTATCCACGCGCGAATTGAGTTTATCGAAGTTCAATACGCCGCCATCATTCACCGTCGTATGACGTAAGGAATAAAACCCTGCGCTCACGGAGGTATTCAACGTGCCATCAATAACGGCTTCTTTCGCCTTCAATAAGCCCTGGTTCGTGAGGGTTGCCCTTTGAGCCACTTCCAGTTTGCCCGCTTCGGCATCCCCCTT
Organism: uncultured Sutterella sp.; assembly: GCA_905192805.1. Classification (GTDB taxonomy): domain Bacteria; phylum Pseudomonadota; class Gammaproteobacteria; order Burkholderiales; family Burkholderiaceae_F; genus Sutterella. Next base: position 4,666 of record CAJJMF010000154.1, read on the forward strand.
CACTAAGGCAATGTGATGAGGTGCGGTGTTGATCACGTCTCCCGTAACCTTGACGGTGGCATCCCCAGTGATATCGCCGTCAATCCCGTTCTCCAGAGTAATGGTCGTGTCGGTGGCCGTGTCAGCCACCACAATATTGCCTGTAATCGTGCCCTGATTAGTGATCTGGGTACCATCAGCCACTTCTACAGAAATCGCGGTCTGCCCTTCGGCGTTGATACTTCCAGTATTGGTAAACGTCTGATTATTGACCCCCTTTACCAACACACCCAGCAAGAAACCACCCGTTTTAGTGCCAAGCTCGATGGTGCCCGAGTTGGTCGCACTCGCGTGCGTACCGCCGTTCTGGCCTTCGCCACCCAGCTCAATCCCGACACCTTCTGTGGTGACGTAGATTGTCCCAGAGTTAGTCAACGTGGCCGTTTTCGTGGAGTCTCCTTGCCCCACGTACATACCGTAAGCCGAGTTCGCATAAATGGTGCCCGCATTGGTGACCGTCCCAAAGCCACCGATCCCATGGTTTTTCCAAGACTTCTTACCACTCACATAAATCGTGCCACTATTTGTCACGCCATTTGTCACGCCGTCAGAAGGACTCCACAAGCCTGTAGCGCGCGAGTCGTCTCCCTTGCCCTCTACCCACAAGGTCTTGCCAGAAGCTAAATCCCCTGTACTATACGAGCCCGTCGAGGCATCACTAATCGTATAAACAAACTGCGTTTCCCCCTGAGAAGTCGGGGCGCTTTGCCATTCAGGCAGGGTTGCAAGCGCTGCCTGAGAACCCATTAATGCGGTTACCACAGCGGCTGCAAGTACCGTTTTGGTGCCCTTGGTTTGAATGGTGGAGGTGACTTCATTCACCACCATCAAAGCGCCTCGCGCTTTGTTGAAGACTACTTTGAAGGTCTTATTCATTTCGCAATACCTATCATACTTACTTAACTGAGCCGGCAATTTGGATTGCCAGATATGAGGATAGTTAAGTTAACCCGCCTTTTTTTAGGTATTAACCCTTACTAAACACAACAAACAATCTTTTTGAAGTAATGCATTGACATCCGTCAATCAAAAAAGATCTTTTTGTGATCTCATTAATTATCTAACTTTAATCGCTAAACGTTATTTTTATTGGGTACACTAAAAAAATCTTTACTGATTGATTGTGTGACAGGCCTATTGCGACTTGAAATACAAAATTCCCCTCAATAACACTTCCTATACTTAACCAAATACACAACATTCATTTAAATTAAGACAAACAATC
>CAJJMF010000155.1 GCA_905192805.1 uncultured Sutterella sp.
GAGTGTTAAATGCGAAAGGGGAACCGATTGCGGGGCTCTATGCGGCGGGCGAAGTGACGGGCAATGTTCATGGGGCGAACCGTATTGGTGGTAACGGGATCGCGGATGCGATTACCTTTGGCCGTATTGCTGGCCGAGAGCTGGCGCGTGAAGCGAAAGCGTTGGCAAAAAAAAGTAATCTGAAAGAGTAAAGAAAAAAGTCTTTCCCTGTCAAGAGCGCCTTGCGCATAGTCGCGCGGGTGCAATCTCCGTAAGCTAATCACTACAGTGAGCGTGTTGCTCGGATCGCCTAAGAGGCGTCGCACACCCCAACGCTCACTGTGTTGATTGTTTAAAGGAGACATGGAACATGGATAACTCTCGTCGTCATTTATTCAAGGCCGCTGCCGTCGGCGCGGTCGGAATGGCTACTACGGTGGGCGTGGCAGAGGCTGCGACCAAAGCCCCGACGAAATCGGATTACGATTTGATCATTTTAGGGGCAGGTTGCGGCGGGTTAGTTTGTAGCGTGCGCGCTGCCCAGTTGGGGCTTAAAGTCCTGTTGCTCGAAAAGATGTCGATGCCCTTTGGGAACACCGTGTATGCGGCGGGGTTTATGTTGGGCGTTGGGACGTCGTTCCAAAAGGGCAAAGATTTGCCGCCCGATAGCGTGGATGCGTTCTACGAAGACTGGATGAAGGTCTCGCAACAAAAGGCCGACCCGAAGCTTGCTCGTAAAGTGGCTGAAGAATGCACGCAAACCCTCGAATGGCTCCATGACTTCTGTGGCATTCAGTTCTCGGCAGGTTCGAAACTCGTTTGGCCGATGCTCTCGCGTGCGCACTTAGTGCAGGGCGAAGTGAAGCCCGGTGGCGGGCAGTTGGCTCGTACTTTGGCCGCGAAGGCGCAAAGTTTAGGCGCGACGATTCGCTATAACACCAAAGCGATCGAATTGGTGCGTGATGAAAAGACGGGTGGTGTTGCCGGTGTGAAGGTGAAGACCGCTGAAGGGCTGGAAACGCTTTATGCGAAGTACGGTGTGGTGATTGCTACCGGGGGCTTCTCGGCCAACCAGCAAATGGTGACGGGCTACATTGGTTCGGGCGGCGCCAAGATGCCGATTCGTGGGTCCAAGTTCACGACGGGCGAAAACATTCTCTTGGTGCAACCCTTCTTCCCGAAGGTGGTGAATGTGGACCAGTATCACTGCGGTCCGATTTATGGTCCGACGGGCGCCAACCCCTTGAATATTGTCAATAACGGGGTCTGTGTGAACCGCAAAGGGCAGCGTTTCACCGACGAAGGCCAAACTTACGTGCAGATGTCGCGTGATGTCGCCGCGATGACGCCTGATAACTGGGCCTTTATGGTAGTGGATCAGGCCGGTCACGATATCCCGATTTTGAAAAACGACTGGGATTCGTATGCTCGCTCCAAGACCCCGATCTATACGGGCAATACGATCGAAGAAGCCGCTAAAGCGGCGGGTATTGACCCCGCAGCGTTGCGCGAAACGATCGATACCTACAATAAGGGTATCCGTGAAGGCAAGGCCGATACGTTAAGTCCGAAGAATTCGTTACCCAAGGCCCCGTTAATTGAAAAAGGCCCCTTCTACATTGTGCCTTTCCAGGGGGGTATGACCGCGACCTTCGGTGGCCCGTTGATTAATACGCACGCTCAAGTGCTCGATACGGAAAATCGTCCGATTCCGGGGCTCTTTGCGATCGGTAATGCGGCCGGTGGTCTGTTCTACGATAACTACATCGGTGGGGCACAGTTAACGAGCGCGGCTGTGTACGGTATCGAAGTCGCGAACTTTGTGAAGTCCCAAAAAGGCTAAGGCTTGATTTCGTTCTTCCTTCGGAGGGAGTCGATCTGCGGCGATCGGCTCCCCGAGAGGGACGAAAACGATCGGAAAAAGAGTACGTGGAGTCAGCATGTACTCTTTTTTCGTAGGTAGGTAAGCGTTGAAAAAGCGTATGAAGATAAAAGAAAAAGTGTCGAATGTAATGACATACGTTAAAATATTGAAGAACCCTGATTGAGCTAACACCGGGAGACATGTTGGCTCGTAGACCCTAATTTTGGTCAGTGGATTGACCAAAAATTCAACCTAAGGAGAAAGTGCATGCTAGGCCTTTATCCCACCTGGCTCGAGCCAGGTATTGGGAGTGGGTGGGTGATTGCATTCATCGCAACCATTCACGTCCTCTTTTCCCATGCCTCCGTGGGGGGAGCCATGATTTTTGGCTACCTCGCTAATGTGGCAGTCCGAAAAAACCGTCCCGAATATATCCACTTTATTCGACGTTACGGCTTATTCCTTCTCATTTTCAGTTATGTGCTGGGTTCGATTACGGGGCCCGGTATTTGGTTCTCCGCTACGATCGCAAGTCCCCGTGGTATTTCGGCACTCATTCACAGCTTTGTGTGGGTCTGGGCTACCGAATGGGTGTTCTTTGTGATTGAAGTCATTGGGGTGTATTTGCTCATTTATCTAGCGGGCAAAGTGGATCCCAAAACGCATACTCGCATTGCCACCATCTTTGGGCTCTCTTCGGTGGGGACGCTCTTGGTGATCGTCGGGGTGTTGAGTTTCATGATGTGGCCAGGTTCGCCCGATTGGTACACCCAAGGCGGGGTCCTGAAGGCCTTCTTTAGCCAGAATACGTTTGCGCAAATGGCAACCCGATTAGCCTTCGTGTTGACGATTGCTGCGGTGGTCGGGGGTTTAGTTGTGGCGCGCTTGCCGCGTGCCGAAGACAAAGTGTCGATTGCGCGCGTGTTGTCCGTCTTTGGGTTAGTCGGTGCCGTGGCAGGGTATTTTGCCTTCCAGTGGTACTTAAAGACCTTACCCTATAACGCGACGGAGTTGATGCACACGCGACTACCGGGTCATTTCGGTGAAATGATGCTTGGCTGTGTGGCCGTGACCTGTGTCTGGTTCTTACTCACCTATGTCCAACCGAAGTTAATTCGTACGGCGAGTGCAGCCGTGATGACCATCGTGATTTTGGTCTTAGGGATTGCCCCGGAAGAAATGTCGCGTGAAATTATTCGTAAGCCGTGGGTGGCGGGTCAATACCTTTACGGCAACCAAGTGATTGGTCGTGACGTTCCCGCGTTGGGTATTAAGAGCGAAGTGCCGCTATTGGCTCAAAAAGGGATTTTAGCGACACATCCCTTTATTCCCGATAACCTTCGGGTCATCACTCCTGAGAATAAAACCCAAGTGGGCGAAGCGATTGCCCTCAGTATGTGTAGCAATTGCCACTCCTTAACCAACACCGGTATTCGTCCGTTGAAGAAGTTCTTCCCGCAAGGGGCCGATGAAGCCCAGATTGCGGACTTCTTAGGGGCGGGGCTCTATCGTGGGCATACGATGTATATGCCGGCAGTGCCCCTACCGGAAAACGAACGTGACGCCTTGGCGCACTACATTAAAACGCTCGTGGACCAGTACGGTGGAGCGGTGAAAAAGGAGGGGAAATAAATGAATAACGCGATGCTTACAAGCTTGATGGATCAGGCAGGCGCGCCCGCTCATCCGCTCATTTTCTTAGTACTGGGCGTCGTAACATTTGCCTTACATATCGTGGCCGTTCAGTTGATGCTTGGCACGTTAGGGCTTGCGCTCTGGGGCGCTTGGCGCCAGACGCCCGCTTGGCAACATCTCTCGCATACCTTGATGATGACCGCCAAAGTAGCGGTCGGTTTTGCGGTTGTGTTGGGGGTAGCCCCCCTACTCTTTGTGCAGGTCATTTACGACGGGTTCTGGTACACCTCCAATGTGCTCTCAGCTTGGTGGCTCATGGCCTTTATCGTGATTTTGATTGTGGCCTACTTGGGACTGTATCGTGCCTATGGCCTTAATCATCAGTACGCCGCCGATGGCCGTCCGCTGATGCGTGAGGGACCCGTTCAAGGGGCGAAGTGGTTACTCACTTCGTTGGTGCTTCTGTTGGTGTGTGGCTTTATTATTCACGCCGTGACGAATCAGGCGCTTTTCCCTGAACGTTGGATGAATTGGTACGCGCCCAACGGCGACATTGATCCCTCGGGACGCACCCTTCACTATTGGCACTTGGGCCGATTAGGCTTTTTCTTGGTATTAGCGCTTCCCGTGACGGCCGCTTGGTTGTTTGGGCTTCGTCGCTATCTGCTCAATCGTGGTGAAACCGATGAGGCACTCTTGACGACCATTGAGTCGACGGCGCATCGTTTAGGACTCGTGGGGGGTGTGCTCGCACTCGTTTTGGCCATCCTTTGGATGGTGACGTTGCCCGAGTCGATGCAGTGGTTCCGTACGTCCATTTGGGCCTATGTGGGACTGATTCCGTTGGTCTTTTTCGTGTTGATGAGTCCCATACAGCGTAAACGCCGTTTGTGCACACCGTGCAACTACTTGGCGTTTGTGATGAGTATCGTCATGGTGATCGTGTTGGCGGCTCTTCGTGAAGTCCTCCGTTACGGCACGCTTTTGCACGCCTATGGGTGGGACGCGCTCAACTACAAAGTCAACATGGATTGGGGCTCAACGAGTGTGTTTTTCGCCACGTTCTTAATCATTGGCGTGCTCAACGTGCTCTATTTGACCTTGTTGGCGTGGCGTAGTGGCCAAACGGAAGGCCTTTATACCCCGTCCGCATCGGTCAACACCTTGGGACGTTGTGCCGTGTTGTCGTTGCTCGCTTGGGTGGTCCTTTACTTCGGAATTGGCATCACCTTTGTCGGATCGCACTAAAAGGAGAGACACAAATGAAACACACGCTATTGGCGGTATTAATGAGTGCGCTCACCAGCGGACTCCTAATGAGTGCGAGCTATGCAGCGCCCGCTACGCCTTTTACACCTGAAGCCCTCGCGCAAGAAATGGCAAAACTCCCCGTGGGTAATGCGGCCAAGGGTAAAGAAGCCCATACCCAGCTCATGTGTAATGGCTGTCATGGTCCCGAAGGGATTGCTATGATGGGAGACTTTCCTCATGTCTCGGGTCAGCCCGCGAAGGTGACCGCTAAGTCGCTGCTCGACTACCGTGCTGGGCGACGTGCTACGGGTGGGCAGGCACCCATGATGGCGGGTATGGCGGGGCGTCTGACGGACCAAAATATTGCCGACTTGGCTGCTTACTACGAAACGCTCGCTGGTGGTAAAGGGGTTGAGGCGAAAAAGGACGATAAAGCCAAAGACGCCAATGCCCCCGCGACGATCAGTAAGGATGCCTTACATCGTTTGATCACCAAGGGTGACGCCAGTCGTGGGATTACGCCCTGTGCGGCCTGCCATGGGACAAAAGCACGCGGTAATCCGAACGGGGAAGTGCCCGTTTTACAGGGGCAAAATCCCGCCTATCTCAAAGCAACGCTGAAAGCCTACCGCGCAGGGGACCGTCATTCGGATCTTCTCAAAGAGATGCGCTATTTTGCTAAGGCGTTAACGGACGAGGAAATCGAAGCGCTCGGGAATTACTACGGCGAAAAGAAAGGCCGTAAAGGCGATGCGCCTCAGGCGCCCAAATCCGATAAACCCTAATCGTGCACGCCCGATAACACGGTAGGGCTTTGTCCCAATAAAGTGGGCTCCCAGTGATGTTGACATTGGGAGCCCACATTATTAAAGAAACCGAGCGCATTGGCGGCATTGTGGATCGCGTACGTCAGTATGACAAGTCACACAACGTACGGCACACGCGTCGATGGACTTGGTGAACAGGATCCATGAGGCTCTTCGCGTATTGCAGATAACGTATCCAGAAACGATTCAGGGGGATGTGCGTTTGCTCGATGTAGCCCCTATGCGGGGGTTAGGAATGGGGCTCTCGATTGTGCGTGGCATTGCTGATAGCCACTCCGCCCAACTTCATCTCAGCGCCCGTGCTGAAGGCGGATTAATTGTCCTTTTC
>CAJJMF010000156.1 GCA_905192805.1 uncultured Sutterella sp.
ATGAATATAACAGTGGAGATGAAGCAGCTAAGAATAATGAAAAGATTGATATTGGGTGACCTATCGTTTAGACCGTGTCGAAGAGCAACGGGGTCCCAATTACCAAGCGGCGGTCGGGTTTGTGACGGTCTTGAATCCGTCGGGCGAGGTGATCGCCAACTTGGTGCCTGAAAAGCGTAATTACGACTCGGTGCAAACCATGACAATGACCGAAGCCGCCATTTTGCATCGTCCCTGGGAAGATCTCTACGTCTCTATGGGGACGCCCACGCCCGACAACAAAGGCTGGGTCATGCGTCTGTACGTGAAGCCCTTTGTGACCTTGATTTGGATTGGGACCTTAGGGATGGCGTTGGGGGGCCTCTTAGGTCTCACGGGAGCGTTAATGCGTCGCCGTCGAACGACGACGCTGGATCCCACACTCGGGTTAACGGAATAAACGAGGAAGGAGACGAATGATGCAAGGAAATAACACTTTACGTCCACTCCTCATGTTGGGCGCGGTATTGGGGGTGATGGCGTCGGCTCAGGCTGCGGCGCCAAGCCCCAGCGATTTAATCGGGAATAAAGAGGCGCAACAGGCCACGGCGCAAGCCATGCCGACCGTTGCCCAACCCGCCACAATGGATCCACGAACGAATGCACGCTTAGTGGAGATTGCGAAGTCACTGCGTTGCTTACCGTGTGCGAACGAGTCCATTGCCGAAAGTCAGACCGAAGCAGCGATTGCGTTGAGGGATGAAACCCAAAAGCTCATTCGTGAAGGCCGTACCGACGAGGAAATCATTGACTATATGGTGGAGCGCTACGGTGACGTGGTCCTCTATAAGCCCCAATTCAAAGGGGCAACGATGTTACTTTGGGTCGCCCCCGGACTCTTTATCGTGCTCGCCGTGGCTATCTTAGTGATGGGCGCACGGCGTCGTCGAGCGAACCGCGAGCGTTGGAGTGAGGATCGTAGTCAAACCGAGCACGATCGTGAACGCTTAGCGCTCTCAATGCTTCGCGGCGAGTGTCCCTTTGACGCTGCGCGTCTTTTGGGTACAACCCCCCAACCCCAGAAAGGAGAATGAGCGATGTTTTCCATGTCTCATACGATGCAATGGGTCTTTATTGGGTGTGCGGTTGTCGCTGTCTTGATCGTGCTCTTAGGGTTTGCCTGGGCACTTTTTGCCAAAGACAAAACGGGCGACAAGGAACGCGCTCGCTTGGAGGATGTGTGGGCCACGCGGCGCCATCAGTATCAACAGCTCACGGAACGCAAAGCGACCCTCTCTGAGGCTGAGTTTGCTCAAGCCGAAGCGCGACTTGCCCGAGCCTTAGTGGCAGACGTGACCTTAGGGAGTCAAGCGGCTCAGGAAGAGTCAACGATGATGCGCTCCTTAACGCTTTTGGCGATTGCGATTGTCGTTCCGGCAACGAGCGCAGGACTTTATTTGACTTACGGCGACTATTCCGCGTTGGACGAACGCGCGATTGCTCAGATCGATGCCGTACGTACCGAAGAAGAACGTGCCAAAGAAATGGTCAATACCCTCGCTGTACTCGAAGAGGCGGTGAAAAAGCATCCTGACCAGTTGGATGCTTGGGAAGTGTTAGCCGACCAATACACCTATCAGGAAAATTGGCCCAAGGCGGTGGAAGCGTGGCGTAACGTCATGCGCTTAAAGCCTAATGACGTAATTCCTGCCGTGAACTTCTTGGATGTGATGGTCGCCAACGACAAAGTGGACGACCCGTTGGTGGCCGAAACCGTCGAGCGTATCCTCAAACTCGATCCGCACGAGCAAAAGACGTTGCTTTTGGCCGGGCTCTTAGCCTTCAACAAGGCAGACTACACGCATGCAGTGCTCTATTGGAACCGTTTGCGCCAGCAGGTCCCCGAAGGCGACGAAATGCGTCAAGTGTTGGACACCAACATTGATTCGGCGATGAAAGCAGGAAACATGACCTCGTTGCCACTCGACACCGTGGCGCCGCCCGAACCCGTCATGATGAAGGGGGGAAGCCGTTTGCCCAGCATGGGGCAAGGCGCGGGGCAAGGCATGGGAGCGAATCCGATGGGAGGAGCGACCCCAGGTCAAGCGCCTCGTGGCATGAGTGGTTTCCCCATGATGGGCGCGCCCACGATGCCGCAACGCTAACGGTGAACACCGAAGGGTAAGGAAGTAAGAGTCCTTGCCCTTCATTTTTGCCGGTTGAGAACCCGTCCCGTTAACTAAAGAGATCGGGCTGCCGGACTGTAGTTCCCAGGGATGCGGTCAGGCCTTTTAAGGATGCAGGATCGCGAGACGTTAAATAGAGTGCGTCGCCCACGCGAAGGAGAAATAACGCTCGGTTTCGCCAGAGGACGGTATTGGTTTGCGTCCCGAGTTGTGCCAACACGCTCTCCCATTCCCGGGCGGAGAGCGTCACATCGTGCTCCAATAACCAAAGCGTCAGCGCAAATTTCAGTCGAGCACGCGGGAGTGCTGTAAAGTAACTCAATGCCAAGCGTTGCGTGTCCGAGGTGAGGGAAGCCTCAAGATCCGTTTTTGCCAAGGCGGCCACTGTGTGGGCCGACGCCTCGCAATGCCGAATGCTCCGTGCAATCGACTGACGAAAACCTTGGCGCATGGCAGAAAATTGACGAAAGAGGGGATCACTCAAGCGGTAACGATTTCTCAGTCGCAACGTTAATAACCCCATGGCTTGGTGGTAGGTTAAGACGTCGGATTGCGGGGTTAAATACCAGGGCGAATAAAACTGGACCGACCCCACGCGACGCCGCTGAAGCCCTAAGAGCGTCTCAAGACGAAACCCGGTCATCCATTGGGTTAAAAAGCTTTCGATCGTTTCTTCGAGCACATTGGGGAGTAAACAGGTATCGAGCCCTTCCGCGGTGAGGTAGGGAAGAAGCGCTTCACATAAGCGTGTTTGTTCTGGCAAACTGATCGTCGTCGCCACCCATCGACTGAAGCGGCTCGGTAGTGTGACGACGCGAAGCGATAAACGTCGTGCGAGGCGGTGTAGGGCCTCTTCAAACGTATGCTCGCGCTCGGACGTGGGACAGTATAAAAGAACTTTCGGTACTAAGGCCACACTGCGGGCAAAAAGATCCACTTGCGCGAACATCTCGGGCTTAGCCACGACGAAAAGCGCCATACCGCGCTCAACGGGGAGGGCACGTACTGGGGCCACTAATTCGTCAAAAAGCGAGGCAACATTCACCGTCACGTCTTTCACGGACGCCACACGACGAGTGCGGTGCGTACGCGTGGGCGTGGGACTCTTACGAGACCGTTTTAGACGGCGAGGTGAAGACGAAGGGGCGGACATAGTGAGCCTAGAAAAAACAATTGCCCCGATATTGTACTGAGCTTTGGACCTAACGCGTGAAGGATCTTGACATTCGTGGAATGCGATATTGAAACCCCCTCGTTGTCGGTGCCACTCCACTATACTTGTAGGCTCAGAAAACCACGGGATGGGAATAGGCATGGCGTACGAAGCACAACGAGTTAACGCTGAGGGGAAAACCCTTGACACCGCGCTCTTTGAAGAGCTCGAGGCGCTCTCGGAAGAGTTGAGTCGTTCGGGCGAGGGTTGCCTCACGCTCACTCCCCTCAACCCCTTACGTGTAGTGGTGGCGCTCTCCGGGGGACGGGACTCGATGACGCTCCTTGACGTAGTGAGCCGACTCTTTCATCGTCCTGGTCAACATCTCTTGCAACGCGTTCGTGCGATTTATATTCATCATGGACTCTCAGCACATGCGTCCGAATGGGAAGCGCATTGTGCACGCGAGTGTGCCCGCCGTCGCATTCCCTTTGAATCGATTCATGTGACAGTGAATCGTAGTATCGGGGGCGTAGAAGCCGCTGCCCGCGAAGCTCGCTATCGTGCGTTGGAAGGCTCTGCCTTAGCAAAGGGGGACGACGCCATTCTGACCGCACATCATGCGGACGATCGTCTCGAAACCTTCCTTATTCAATGGTTGCGTGGCGCGGGCCCCGATGGACTTGCCACGTTCCCCACGTGTCGTCGGGTGGCGTTGAGTGACGGTGCCGATAAGCGTCTTTACGTCGTGCGCCCGTGGGCCACAATTCCGCGTAATGTCCTTGAAGCCTATGCTACAGAACACCGCTTAACGTGGGTAGAGGATGAAAGCAATACCGATCCACACTACGACCGCAACCGATTGCGTCACCATGTGCTCCCCACCTTGCTTGAGGCAAATGAGCGTCAGCATGAGGGGGCCCTCGACAGTATTCAACTGATCCAAGAAATGGTGGACGTGGTGCAAGACGTGGCCCAATCGGATTGCGCTCAGCTGAGTCAAAAAAACGGACGGATGTTGGCATTAGAGGGATTGCTAGCCTTAGAGAGTGACCGACAGGCGTGGTGTTTACGCACGTGGTTACATCAACTGAACATCACCATTCCCACCCAAAGTCAGCTCACCGACTTTATTGAGCAACTCCAAACGACCACCAACGATACGGCACTGGCCTTGGATTTGGGCGATTGGATGCTCCGTAAAGGAGGGCAATACCTCTACGCCGTAAAAAAAGACGATTGGACGGTCCCCGATGACCAACCCATCGCGATTCAGGCCCGTGGGGATTTGCCGTTGCCGCACTGGAAAACAACACTCGTCATTCGTGAAGCCCAACCCAATGAAACCGGCGTGTCGTTACGTTGGTTAAGTGCTCAGGTTTTAACGCTTGGAGCTAAACGTAATGGGCTGAAAATGAAGTCGCATCCTTTGCGACCCACTAAGTCCTTAAAAGACTTGTTTGCCTCAGCCGGGATACCAACCTTTTTACGTGAAAGCGTTCCGGTTATCTATCTCGATAATGAGCCACTCTGGGTCGCTGGGTTAGGTTGGAACCTCAATCTTGTTCCTGAAGCCGCCTTAAAGGAAGAGGGAAGGGTGGTCCTTGAACTCGGAAAGACGCAATCTCTTCTTGCTTTGTTGTAAAAGTGAGACACCTGTACGGGCAAAAATCGCCACCCTATCCTGCTCTTTCCTGAAGTAAATGTGACTAGATGTTGCTAAAACTACAAATTGGCAATTTCACGCGAAATGTAAGCACTAAAAAACGGCTCATTTCTTAGGGTTTTTACCTAATAAGGGTAGGGCGAAGTGGTAAATGTTGCAAGGAAGCAACAAAGTTTGGCAGGTTGTTTTAGTCAATTATTTTGACTCAAAATGCTTGTGTGACAGTGACTTAGATAATTTACTTCTTATGTGGTTTATTCAATTAACAATCTGAGGGGTTGTAAAAACACGCTGTTTTGCTAGTATTAAAGACAACATGCTGTCGCATGGTTTGCAAGACGACCAGTAGGCTGTTTTGCCCAGTAACAGATTTCGAGAGATCCTCGAGGATTCTCGAGAGATCTTTCTTGGATATTCGACCTGAAGAGGTCGAGCATTTAAAGGACTAAAAAATGTTTAAGAAGACTCTTGCTGCTGTTGCAGTTCTCGGCGCCTTCGCTGGCTCCGCCATGGCCGCCAATGTTACCCTCTACGGTGTGGTTGACGAAGCCCTCCAGTATTCCTATACGAAAGCTGGTAAAGCTGATGCCGTCAATTCCTACGGTTTAGCTTCTGGTATCAACGCTGGTAACCGTTGGGGCCTCAAGGGTGTGGAAGAACTCGGTAACGGATACACCGTTGGCTTCCAGCTCGAATCTGGGTTCTCTGCGGATGATGGCGTTTCTGGTCAGGGCTACACCAGCGACAAGGACGGCTCCAAGTCCACCCGACTCTTTGGTCGTGTTGCTTCTTTGTTTGTGACTGGCCCGTTCGGTACGTTGGCCGCTGGTCGTGATGGTGCTCTCGACTCTGGTATTGGTACGGTTTCCTACATCTACTCT
>CAJJMF010000157.1 GCA_905192805.1 uncultured Sutterella sp.
AGTTATCTTAAGAAATTCCTTGATGATAACGGATATTCAAAGGATGCAGTAATAGCTCCAGACCCCAAATTTCTGGTGATTCTCAGGATTTCCAAGGAGCGAAAAATCGCAAGAATCGCTGTTGCGAATTGCTTACTCTTGACCACTCGCCCGAAACCCTTCCTGTTTTGCCCCGAGGAGGGATTTGCTGCCAAGTTAGCGAGCCATCGTGAGTTGAAAGAGCATTGCTCTCTCTGATGATTCACATATTAGGGCGCAAATCTGAACCCTTGCTTAAGTCGAACTACACCAGGCGAAAACCTTTCCTTAACTCGACCTTACGAAAGCGATTAATAGCGATATTTCAATGCTTAACTACTGAATTTAGTGCATTCGCTGCTCAGCATTGATACACTTAGAAACAATTCACTCCTCACCGAAATGTCGTTCAGAGAGGAGTGAGGAAAATGAGGGCGTTTTTTGGGGCAGCGATTAGTCTTTGGACGTGCCAAACTGCTCGCTACGCTTAAAGCCATTTTGCGTCGCCCACACCGCGGCTTCCACACGGCTCTTAAAGCCCAGTTTATTTAAGAGGTGCTTGACGTGGCCCTTCACGGTGCCGTCGGAAATATTGAGTACGCGGGCGATTTCTTTATTGGTTTGCCCTTCGGCAATCAACGCCAACACGTCCGATTCACGGCCCGTTAACTGCGGGGTTTCATCGCGCACGCTCGCTTTGTTGCGTAAGCTCGCCGTCAAATACACCATCATCGACGGATCGACCATCAAGCGGCCTTCGAGCGTTTGGCGGATGTTGCTTAAGAACTGTTCCGGATCGCTATCCTTTAAGAAGTACCCGTCGGCACCGGCCTGAATGCAGGCCGTTAAATCTTTGCCCGAGTCCGAGACCGTCAAAATCACAATGCGACGGCTGGGGTCTTCATCCTTTAAGATCGTCAAAATTTCCAGCCCCGAACTGCCTTTGATGTTCAAGTCCAACACCGTCAAGTCGGGTTCAAACTGACGCACCATTTCGATCGCTTGGTCACGGGTACCCGCTTCACCGACGACTTCAATGGAAGGTTCCATATCCAATAGCTCCCGTACGCCGCGTCGAAAGAGGGGATGATCATCAATCACAACAACGGTATATTTTTCTTTGAGGGACATGTTAGAGGTTCCTTGGTTTTTTATCGATGCGTTCAGGATTTTGGTGTCATCCGAGGGGAAAATCGCTGACACCCTACTCACTAATCGGTTTATTTTAACTCACATGGGAGGGGATTGTGCATCCCATCTGGGAGAGAATTTCATAGACTAATCACACTGAGATGCCCCCTCTTGCGCATACCGCAAGGGATTAAAAAAATAAAGCCGTCTTTTTATTCGAACTCACCGTACCCCTAATCGGCTCTCACTGCGCGTTCACGCGTTTTTTAGCGCTCACCCGTTGCCTTTTCCCCTCAGGACTCTCTTCGATCCCAGCCCCATTTCACCCGTCTTCGCCTCGGGAACCTAGGGCACGACCGCATCTTCATAAAACCGAACAGCTGGTTTTTTCTTGCTTCGTAAAATGCAATTAGGGAAAATCCTAATAACTATTATTTTTTATTATTTTTCAATGAGTTATGCTTTTTTATTCGTTTTCATGACCGTCACACCTTAGTACTAGAACAAACCGACTAGTCTTTTTTTGCGTAGAATACTTTTCGTTCACAATGTTTCCTTTTTTCATGGTTAGGAAAGCTTATGTTTTTGAAAAAATCCCTGTTCGCTGCCACGCTTCTCGCCCTCGGTATGACCTCGGTCTGGGCTTCGCCCGTGACCACCGAAGGCACCGGTATTGGCAAGCACGGTGACATCACCGTGGCCGTTACCTTTGACGCGGGCAAGATCCAAGCGATTAAAGTCGTTAAGCAGGCCGAAAACCCGGTGTTAAGTAAAGAAGTCTTTACCACATTAAAAGACCGTGTGATTGCCACCAATTCCACCGACCTTGATGAAATTTCAGGCGCTACGTTCTCCTCGAAGGGCTTCTTAGAGGCGGTCACAGACGCCGCGAAGAAAGCCGGTGTAACGTTAAGCAAAGCCGATAAGAAAGCGATCAAGAAGGTCGCCTCCACGCTGCCGCCCACGAGCTCCTACGACGTGGTCGTGATCGGTGCGGGTGGTGCCGGTTTCTCGGCGGCGATTACCGCGAAGAATGCGGGCGCTAATGTCGTCTTGCTGGAAAAGATGCCGACCGTGGGGGGTAACTCCTTGATTTCGGGCGCAGAAATGAACGTCGCGAAGAACTGGGTCCAGCCCAAACTCGGCATCAACGATGACTCGCCCGAATTACACGCGCAAGACACCTTCAAGGGTGGCGACGGCAAAGGCGACATGAAGGTCATCAACGTGATGACGCACAACGCCCTCGACGCGGCCAAGTGGTGCCGTGATTACTTAGGCGTTCGCTTTGAAGACGACAACCTCTTCTTCTTTGGTGGCCACAGCCGTAAGCGCGCGTTGATTCCGTTTGGTCACACGGGGACCGAATTCATTTCGAAGTTCCAGGCCAAAGCCGATGAACTCGGGATTCCGGTCATCCGCAACATGAAGGCCGAAGAACTCATCAAGGATAAGTCGGGTCGCGTCGTGGGCGTTAAGGCCACGATGGACGGCAAGAGCTACACCTTTAACGCCAAGGGTGGTGTGGTACTCGCTACAGGTGGTTTCGGTGCCAATAGCGAAATGGTGAAGAAATACAATCCCAAGATTGACGAACGCTTTAAGACGACCGACGCCCCAGGTACCACCGGTGAAGCGCTCTACATGGCGCAACGCGCGGGTGCTGAACTCGTCAACATGGGCTACATCCAGACCTATCCGATTTGTGACCCGATCTCGGGCGTGATCGAATTGATCGCGGACTCCCGCTTTGACGGCGCCATTATGTTGAATCAGGAAGGCAAGCGCTTTGTGGAAGAGTTGGAACGTCGTGACGTCCTCTCGGAAGCCATCTTAGCGCAGCCGGGTGCCTACACGTGGGTGCTCTGGAACGACAAGATCGGTGCCATTAGCAACACCGTCAAAGAACACCCGACCGAATACGAAGCCTTCACGAAGCAAGGCATTATGGCCACGTGCGACGACTTGAAGTGCATTGCAGACTTCACGAAGATGCCGCTTGAACAGCTTCAGAAGACGGTCGAACGCGTGAGCGCCATGGCCGGTAAGGGTAACGACAAAGATTTCCACCACCGTGCGGGCTTGGTCGACATGTCGCAGGGCAAGTACTACGTGATTAAGGCCGTGCCCTCGACCCACCACACGATGGGTGGCGTGCGCATCAACGAACACGCTCAGGTCTTGACGGCTGACGGGAAGGTGATTCCTGGCCTCTGGGCTGCCGGTGAAGTCACGGGGGTCACCCACGGGACGAACCGCTTAGGTGGTAACGCCTACACCGACATCATCGTCTTTGGTCGTATTGCGGGTGAAGCCGCTGCCAAAGCTGCGAAGTAATTCCTTCGTCTAGGAATGCTCCGGAAACGGATGTCTGTTTTGAGCTGAAGCTCGCGACGGGCATCCGTTTTTTCATCCCTGCGCGACAGCCAAATCGTGTTCGTCTGAGCACGTTTAGGCAAAGCGTCTGGAGCAAATTCCTCGTAAAATACACTCGTTCCCCATTATTTCTTCGCTCTGCCATGCCCACAGAAAAAGCCCTCAAAACTCGCCAAGCCATTATTGAATCGGCCTTTACGATCATCCACACCGAAGGTTTCGAAGCCCTCACCATGGACCATGTGGCCGAGAAAGCGAGTCTTAGTAAAGGGGCGCTCACGTATCACTTCAACAATAAACACGCCCTACATCTCGCGTTGATTAAAAGCTACGTCGCGCACATGGAGGAAGAGTTTAATAAGTACGTATCGCTCTTCTCGGGCGATGAGGCCGATACGATGGTGGCGGGCTACATTGAATGGTTTAAAGCGTTTCAGCGCAACAACCGTGGTTGGGCCATGGTCGGGGTATCGCTCCTATCAAACTTTGCACTCGATGCGGAATTAATGGCCCCCGTGCGCGAGTGGTACCAGCGACTCTTTAGTCGCATTGCGCAATTGCCTGCCGAGCGTCGCACCCCAGTCTTGGTGTGTATTCTCGCGATGGAAGGGCTTTTTTATGCGCATAAGTTTGGCATCGATCTGATCCCAGGCGACATGAAAAAAGCCCTGTGGCCCTACTTAAGCGATACGGTCGCCCAAGTGAGCGTCTCACAGACGAAAAAACGCGTGCGCTACTAATGACTGAGCCACACGCGTTTCAAGCCGTTTTCCCTTAGGACGCGTTGTCCTTCCCTGAGTGTTCAGGGATACGCAACACCAACTGTGTCCCAGAGGTGTCTTTACGACGTTCGAGTTGAATTTCCCCACCCAGGGCTTGCGCACGTTCACCCATGATGGTGAGCCCATAGTGGTTTTCTTTGTGGGGCGACTCGGGTAACCCGATCCCATCGTCCAACACTTCTAAGCGCAGTGCCCCACCCGCTTCACGTTCCATTTTCACGGTCACGTTACTTGCCCGAGCATGCTTTTCAATGTTGGCCAGCGCTTCACGCACAATGCTCACCAAGTGCACTTGCTTATTGGGTGAAATTTCAAACCCGAGGAGTTGGCACGAGAAGTTGACTGGAATCCCCGTACGGTTTCGGAATTCGTCAATGGACTCTTCCAAGGCCCCCGTGAGCCCCGTGCCACCAATCTGCAAGCGGAAGGCCGTTAAGACTTCACGCAACTGCGAATAAGCCCCCGCCAAGCCTTCATTTAATTCACTCACCGTTTCTAAGACCGATTCGCGGGGTGCATCGCGTTCAATAAAGAGTTTTAAGCGGTGCAACTGAATACGAGCAAAGGAAAGCGACTGGGCAATCGAGTCGTGCAGTTCGCGGGCAATCGTGGAGCGTTCTTCCAACACCGCGAGTCGACGATCGTCGATTTGACGCGTCGCACGGTCCATGGCTCGCCCTAAGGTTTGCGCAAACGCTTTCAATAAGTCCGTTTGCCACCCTTCGATACTTTCCGCGCTAAAGACCGCTAAGAGGGCCCCCAACTCGGGACGATCGTTACTCATGGGGAAGGCACGCGCCCGCGCGCGCATCCCTTCTTCCCAGTGCGAGGATTGGGCTAATAGGTATTGGTCTTCGGTTTTTCCAATGGAGAGGGCCACACCCATCGCCTCCAAGAGTTTGGCCATATCGTCCAAAATGGGCGTTAAGGCTTTCACTTTTTTGCCCTCTTCAAAGTTCACCGTTTCGGCAATCCGACCAATTAACTCCAGCCCCGCGTTACGGCGATTTAAGTCCACGGTTTTGCGAGCGACTTCCGCTTCGAGGTTTCCATAGAGGTGGCTTAACTCATCCAACATGTAGTTAAAGCCCGAAGCTAATCGTCCAATTTCGTCCGACGTTTCCACCCGGGCACGTTCGGTTAAGTCGCCTTGGCGTACGGCGCTTGCCACCGCCCCGATATCGAGGAGCGGATTAAAAATACGACGGCGCATCACGATGAGCATGCCGTAGGTGAGCACCAGAGCGCCCACCAAAATCACAATCAGTAGCCACTTTAAGAGTAAGAGTCGCTCATTTAAAGCGTCTTCTAAGACCTGCACATAGTCGTTCACATCCGAGACAAAACTCGGAATCACGCTCATAAACTTCATGCGGGCTGATTCACTTGTGAGACTCGCTTGCGCTAAGGGTTCCACTTCCTTATGGAAGCGATCGTAGAGTAACTGGTAGCGAGCACGAATCGGATCGTCCGCGCGATCGCTCATCGCGTCGTGTAGGGACGGGTCATCGAGCTTTTGCGCAAAGTCCGCGAGGG
>CAJJMF010000158.1 GCA_905192805.1 uncultured Sutterella sp.
GACCTTTGGGGCAGCCATTGCGTCCGTGGTGTTGAGCTTTATGTTCCCGACCAAAATCACGTTAACGACGAGTCCCGAAGCGATGAGCGCCCCGGGCGGTATTTCGGAAGTGCTCTCGACGTTGCTCCTTAACGTCGTGGATAACCCTGTGCACGCGATCAGTACGGGTAACTACATTGGCATTTTGGCTTGGGCGTTGGCCTGCGGGATGGTGCTTCGTCGGAGTCGCAAAGAAACCCGTATCGTCTTAACCGACGCCACCAAGGCGGTCGAATTTGTCGTGCAGCTCGTGATTCGCTTTGCGCCGATTGGGATTTTTGGTTTAGTGGCCAACACCTTAGCCACCGAAGGGTTAGCGGTGCTCGCGGGCTACGCCAAACTCTTAACCGTTCTTCTCGGCACGATGGCCTTAGTGGCTTTGGTCTGGAACCCCTTATTGGTTTGGTTGGCGACCCGCGAAAATCCCTTCCCCGTGACGCTCATGACGTTACGTGAGTCGGGGGTGTCGGCGTTCTTTACGCGCTCTTCCGCGGCGAATATTCCGGTCAATATGGCCATTTGCCACCGTTTGAAGTTGCCGGAATCGACCTATGCCGTCTCGATCCCGGTGGGCTCGACCGTCAATATGGCTGGCGCCGCGGTCACGATTACGGTCATTACGCTCTCGGCTGCGCACTCCTTGGGGGTAGACGTAGGTATTGGGTCCGCGATTTTCCTCTCCTTTGTGGCGAGTATTTGTGCGGCCGGTACCTCGGGCGTGCCGGGGGGCTCACTCATGTTGATTCCGCTCGCCTGTGGGCTCTTTGGGATTGACCAGGATACGGCCATGCAGGTCGTGGCCGTGGGCTTTATCATCAGCGTGTTGCAGGACTCGACCGAAACGGCGCTGAATTCGTCCTCTGACGTGCTCTTTACGATTGCCGGACTGCGTGCCTCGGAAAAAGCCATGGGCTTAGGGACGGATCATACGATGACACAACCGCGCGTCTAACGGCGCGTCGTTGACGCATCCCAAAGGCTTCGTACAACGGGGGCTCCTCGTCTACGAAGCCTTTTTTGTGTCCGTGCGTCCCTACTGTGTTCCCGTCGTGGGCGTGTTTGCGCTAGACTCATCGGTAGTAGGCGGGCACATCCCGTCAGGCAACAGGAGTAGAGCACGATGTGGGAATTGGATGACGTCGAAGCGTTTGCAAAAAGTCTGCATCCCGCGGTTACCGCGGACCTCTTTGCCGAGGATTGGGTGAGTTTTCGCATTGCTGGGAAATGGTTTTTGGTCTTTGATCTCACCGTGGTGGAGCCGCGCATTGCGGTGAAATTGGATCCCGAATACGCGCTCGATCTGCGTGATCGGCACCCCGGGATTCGGCCCGCATGGCATATGAATAAACGCCACTGGTCAAACGTTTATTTGCAGGAGGTGGACCCTGAACTTGTGAAAGCGCTCGTAGTGGCAAGTTTTGAGATCGTAGTCGCGAAACTCACCAAAAAACAAAAGGAGGCGTTAGTCGCCTCCTTGAGTGCATGACCCAGTGGTTACTCGCTTAGTGCTTTAAGTACTTCACGGCGAGATAAATACTTTCGGGGCGCTCTAAGGGAACGCTCAACCCGACCCCCGCGCCAAAGCCAAAGCCCGAGCCACCCATGGCACCAAAGCCCGCTTGAGGATTGGTCGGATTGCCATATTGCTGCATCGCGATGAGGGCATCGGCTTGGTAGCCTTTGGCGGTTTGAATCGCTTCTTTGAGTCGTCCGTCCTCGGTATAGCCCTTGGCGGTGACGGTGCCTAAAATGCGATAGCGCTTCTTAGGAAACCCATCGACCCAGACGTCAATCCCATCGATTTGCTGGTTACTTCCCCCTTGTCCCATAAAGTCAGCGGACTCGCCTTCGTAGCGCATAAAGTCCGCCGAAGCGAGCGTCGATTCAATCGACTGACACCCCGTTAGCAGCAAGGGACTCATGAGCCCCAGATAAGCGATGAAGTGCGAAACCGCCTTCGTCATAAAACACCCCATTGGTCAAGTAATAGGTCAGCAGGCTTAGCAGGTCGCAAAGGCGATTTGGGCTAAGCGAGTGAGTTCAGTATAGCGCGAGTGGGGGTCTTGTGCATCGTCTGAAAACATGAGAATGAGTTGCGCCAAAACGCGTGCTTTTTGCGGATTGAGTGTGCCTGAGGGGACAAATCCAGCCTCTTGCCACGCGCTTAACCCATTGACCGTGGCCCCTGTCGGGGTGCGCGAGGCACGCACAATCAAGACGCCGGCTTGAGCCGCCTCAAAGAGGGCCGCTTCGGTATTTTCGTGAATACTGCCGTTCCCCGAGCCCGCATGCACAATCCCTTGGGCACCGGCGGCACGCACCGCGTTGACTAACACCGCATCATCGTCGACATGGGTATAGAGAATATCGACGCGCGGGAAGGCCTTATGGTGAGTGAGGTAGCGCTCAATGCGCTCCAGTGGGAAGGGCGCTTCAGGGTTATGGTGTCGCACCGGGGCACTTAACCAAAGAATGGATTCCCCCGCGATCAAACCCAAGGCACCCCCATTGGGGGACGCAAAGGTGGCGACATTCGTGGGATGCATTTTGGTGGCATCGCGCGCCGAGAGGATCGTGTCGTTTAAAACCACTAAGACCCCCTTACCACGGCTTTGTTCATCGAGCGCCACGCGTGCAGCATTGTAAAGGTTCAAGGGACCATCGGCACTCATGGCCGTCGAGGGGCGCATCGCTCCCGTGAGCACCACGGGTTTACTCGTTTTGAGTACGAGGGATAAAAAGTAGGCCGTTTCTTCGAGCGTATCCGTACCGTGGGTAATCACCATACCGTCGATATCTGGGTCTTGGTCGGCCTCTTCAATCGCGCGGGCTAAATCCATCCAAATCGCACTCGTCATGGAGCTCGAATCGATTTCCGCGATCATTTTAATCTTGATATCGCTGATGACTTCGAGCGGTTTGAGGCACTCGAGAAAGGCGGTGGTGTCAAAGCCGCGAATGCTGTAGCCCGTCATCTGGGTGGCCGAGTCGCCCGAACTCACGATCGTACCGCCCGTGGTAAAAATGGCAAGCCCTTTGGAGTGAGGGGTTGGATCAAGTGTTGGCATATAACATCCTGGTTAGCATGATGGAAACCTAATGCTAGCACGAGTGTTTGCGTTGAGTCATGGCCTTGACAGCAAGGTGTTCGCCAATGCCGACAACCACCGCGATGGCCGCTATTTGTTGTATATGTGCAACAATGAAATGTTATTATTTAACACTGAAAAGATTACCCTCTACAATAGATACCTGTATTTTAAGGGGTTCGTATTTCCCGTCTGAGTAAAAGCCCTCGAATGGCATTGGCATATTTTCCTCAGATGGATTACTTTTAAAAACCTAACCGCAAGAAGGGCGAACGTTTGCCACTTGCAGTGCCACTCACTGATAACGCTCATTATGTCTGACGATATGAAAACACTGGGTCAGGGATTTGTGCAATTCCTGATCGCTGCTCTCGTGGGAGCGGGGTTGATTCCGCTGTACTTATTTAGTATGTCCCACCCCTTGGCGATTGAAAATTGGATCGAAGTCGCGCAATCGGCCTGTGCGCTGTTGACTGGGTTTATTTTTTGGCGTAGCGCCGCGCGCCAGCGCGACTGGCGTGGTGGGTTGTTGCTCATCACGGGCTTTTTTATTGCCATTTTTATTCGCGAGTCGGATGCCTATTTTGACAAACTCCACCATGGCGCCTGGAAGTACGTTTTGATTGTCTATTTGCTTGGCTTATTGCTTGCCATTAAGCGTGCTGGTTTTTCGACGGTGATCCCGGGCTTGGCCGCCTTTGTGCGGAGCCGTAGCTTTTTGATGATGCTCCCGGGGACAGCGATTGTGCTCGTGTATTCGCGACTCTATGGCTACAAGGGCCTCTGGTTAACGCTCATGGGTGACTATGAGAAGTGGCAAGTCATGAAAGGGTTTGCCGAAGAAAGCACCGAACTCTTAGGCTACATTTTGATGCTGGGCGCTGCGATTTTCTGGCTCGTAGGACGCCGAAACGTCTACTTGGAGCACCACTACTAAACGCGTGAGGCTAGCCCAATGAAGCACACTGTCCAACAAAACGGGGAGTGTGCTTTTTTGTTACCACGTTGGCGCAACGATTCGCGATTAACCCTAGGGTAGGGCGTGATAAACTGAACGTCACTATCTCATTGACACGTAAGGCGTAACACATGAATCGTTTGCTATTAGGTGTTCTCTTAGCGGGCTTAGTTGGGTACACGTCCGCTCAGGCTGCTCCTCAAGTCTTTGATGGCATTGAAATCGGAAAAACGACGCTGAAATCCTACATTGAACGTCGCAGTGAAACCTGCCCCGTAAGACTCATCGATGACGAGACCGCGCGAGTGTCGCCTCGTTGTTTGGGATTACCGGTTCGAGGCGTGACGCTCAAAGCGAAGAATCTCAATGCACCGATTGGACTCATCGTGCTCGATTTACCCGAGGACGTTTTTCATGAGCGCTTTGAGTCAATCGCTCGCGAATTAATTGAGCGCTGGGGCAAACCCATTGAGGCCCCTGTGCAGCTAGGCGATCGACGACTCATTTGGGAAAAGAAAGACGTGATTATTGAGTTAAATTCCGTTTTCATGAATTTTAGTGCGGGCCAACTGATTTATGCCTCGCCCGACTACGTCAAAGACCAGTCGAAAAAGGCGGACGGCTCGCGCCCCAAGGCCGAACCTCGACGCCAACCTCAGCCTGCGCCCGAGACGCCTCAACCTGAGCGAACCAAACCGAAACTCCCCCAAGGGGGCATTTTGCTCTAGCGACAAAAAAAGAACCCAAGTCTCAGCGAGGCTTGGGTTCATTGCTAGGGAGCGATTATTGTGCGTCTTTCATCGTCACGAGGACGTTTCCGGTCATCGCTTCAGGGATGGCGAGGCCCATGAGCGTTAAGACGGTCGGGGCAATGTCGGCTAAGACACCGTCCTTGACGCTCTCCACGCGATCCGAGACCACGAGAATCGGCACCGGGTTAAGCGAATGGGCGGTATTGGGCGAGCCGTCTTCGTTCACGGCATTGTCGGCATTGCCATGGTCAGCAATCTGAATCACGTCATAGCCTTGCGCACGGGCCGCCGCAATCACTTCGCCCGCACAAATATCGACACACTTCACCGCGGCATCGATGGCGTCATAAACCCCCGTGTGACCCACCATATCGCCGTTGGCGAAATTCAGACAAATAAAGTCGGGCGACTGCGTGCGGATCGCCTCAATCACTTTGGCGGTGACTTCACGGGCACTCATTTCGGGCTGCTGGTCATAGGTGGCGACCTTGGGACTCGGCACCAAAATGCGGTTTTCCCCAGTAAAGGTTGCCTCACGACCACCGTTAAAGAAGAACGTGACGTGCGGATACTTTTCCGTTTCGGCAATACGCAATTGGGTGAGACCAGCGCGTGCAACGACTTCGCCCAAGGTTTCTTCCACGTTTTCTTTCGGGAAGAGTACCGTAAGACCTTGGTAGGTCGGATCGTAGGGCGTCATCGTGTAGTAGGCGAGGTTTTCCACAGGCTGCATCCCTTGTTCGGGCATGGCGGCTTGCGTTAAGACCGTGGTGATTTCCTTGGCGCGGTCGTTGCGGAAGTTCACAAAAATGACGGCATCGCCCGGTTGCAAGGTCTTGTGGCAAGCGAGCTCACCGGAGCGAATTTGCGGTTCCACGAATTCGTCTGTGATGCCTTCCTCGTAGGAGTTACGTAACGCGTCACTTAAGTCGTCGACTTCGTTACCCAACCCGGACACTAAGAGGTCATAGGCACGCTTAACGCGTT
>CAJJMF010000159.1 GCA_905192805.1 uncultured Sutterella sp.
TGATGATGAGCTTCTCGCTCAACGAAACCGAGGCAGCTGATGCCATTGAGGCGGCCGTGAGTGCTGTGTTGCACGAAGGGGTTATGACGGGCGACTTAGCCTGGGCTAAACCCGGGGTAACCCCCGTCGGTACCGTAGCCATGGGCGACGCCATTGTGAAGAAACTGCAAGGAAACTAATTATGGGACGCACGCTTTATCAAAAAGTCTATGACGCGCATGTCGTGACCGAAGTTCCGGGCGAACTGCCCCTTTTATTCATCGATCGTCACTTAGTGCATGAAGTCACGAGTCCGCAAGCCTTTGCAGGACTCCGAGCGGCTGGGCGCAAGTTACGTCGCCCCGATCTGACGCTCGCCACGATGGACCATGATATCTCGACACAAAAACAGACCCTCGAAGTGTGTTCACCGATGGCCAAAAAGCAAGTCACCACGCTCATTGCCAATTGCCAAGAGTTTGGCGTGACACTCTTTGGCTTAGGCCACCCGGGCCAGGGGATTGTGCATATTATTGGGCCACAGACGGGGTTCACCCTGCCGGGCACAACTCTGGTGTGCGGCGACTCGCATACCGCTACGCACGGCGCCTTTGGTGCACTCGCCTTTGGGATTGGCACGTCCGAAGTGGAACACGTTATGGCAACCCAAACGCTCAAGCAACAACGCTTCAAGACGATGCGCATTGTCTGTGACGGAGCACTCCCTGAAGGGGTCTACTCCAAAGACTTGATTCTGGCGATTGCCAAAACCATTACGACCGCAGGTGGCACGGGCTACGCCATTGAGTTCGCTGGTACGGGGGTCACAACGCTTAGTATGGATGCCCGTATGACGCTCTCCAACATGGCCATTGAAGTCGGTGCCAAGGTCGGTATGATTGCTCCGGATGAAACCACCTTTGCCTACCTCAAGGGGCGTCCTTTTGCCCCACAAGGGGAAGACTGGGATAAGGCCGTCGCGTATTGGAAGACGTTACCCTCTGACGCTGACGCGCAGTTTGACAAAGAAGTCACGATTGATTCGGCACATCTGGTTCCGCATGTCACGTGGGGGAATAACCCGGGTGAAGCGTGCGCGGTCACGGATCGCGTGCCAGACCCCGCCACGATGACGGATCCTCAGCAACGCGCCAGCGCTGAAGCGGCGTTACGGTACATGGGGCTCACCCCCAATATGCCCGTCACGGACATTCCGATTAACGTCGTCTTTATTGGCTCCTGTACCAACGGTCGTCTGGAAGACTTCCGTGAAGCCGCTCGTGTGCTCAAGGGTCGTAAAGTCGCGCCTGGCGTGACCGCACTCGCCGTCCCTGGCTCGATGGCCGTTCGCCAAGCTGCCGAAGCTGAAGGGCTTGACGTCATCTTCAAGGAAGCTGGCTTTGAATGGCGCTTACCTGGGTGCTCGATGTGCTTAGCGATGAATGATGACCGTGCTCCCGAAGGGGCTCACGTGGCCTCAACCTCAAACCGCAACTTTGTGGGTCGTCAAGGACGCGGTAGCCGTACGCATCTGATGAGTCCTGCCATGGCAGCCATTGCTGCCACCACCGGGCATATCACGGACGTTCGTGACTATTTATAAGGAGCAAACACGATGGAAAAATTTACCGTTCACACGGGCGTGGCTGCCCCACTCGATGTGGCTAACGTCGATACGGATCAGATCATCCCGAAGCAATTTTTGCTGGCCGTTGACCGTAAAGGATTTGGTAAACACCTCTTTCATGAACGTCGTTACTTGGATCCTGCGGAAACGTTGCCTAATCCCGACTTTGTGCTCAATCAGCCGGCTTATCAAGGGGCTTCCATTCTGGTCGCCCGCGACAACTTTGGGAACGGATCGAGCCGTGAACATGCCCCTTGGGCATTGCTCGACTTTGGTATCCGTGCGATTATTGCCCCGAGTTTTGCGGATATTTTCAGCAACAATGCCCTCGGCAATGGACTCGTGATCGTTCGTCTGACGGAAGAGGAGGTGGATGAAATCTTTAAGCTACTCGCTCAAGAACCGGGTAAACGCATCACAGTCAATCTCGAAACGATGACTGTCAGCGTCGGGGAGCACGAGTACCGCTTTACCTTGGATCCGTTCCGCCGTAAGTGCCTCTTAGAGGGGCTCGATGCGATTGGGCTCACGTTACAACATGAAGAGGCGATTGCTCAGTACGAAGCCAAGGCCCCCTCATGGCTCGCGCCGCATGTAACAGACATTGCGAAGAGTACGCCCTAAACGGGATCCGTACTGCAATCTTAGCCAGCGCCTTCACCCTAGCGCTGGCTTTTTTCATTCGCTATTTCACTGCATCCAGATCCACAACGACCATATTGGTGAGTCGTTCGACACCATCGTCACCTCGGGTGAGTTCAGCCAAAAGCGCCATCTGCTTGGGCGACATAAAGAGATTGTATTTTTGGGCTTCAAAGCCGGTGGCACTCGGCTGCTTAAAGAGCACGGAACGCGCATCATAAACAGCTTGTTTCACAGTGGGCGAAACCTGTTTGACCTTCACGGGTGCGCCGAAACAGGGCGTGAGCTCGTCTGAGCGCGTTTGATTCACGGTGACGGTGCAGGTCGCCTCAAGCGTCCCCCCACAGCTTGAGCCTGCAGCTCCCATCGCCTCCGCCTGCAAATTGGCGTAGGTGAGTAGTGGCGAGAAACTCAGTGCAACGAAAAGCGCTACACCATAAAGTCGGGAAATTGTCATGGGATGTTCCTTGGAAAAAACGTGGCACACCATGGGCCTTGGTGCGCTGCACGTCCATCCCGAACCCTAGCAACCTTTCTCAGGTTGCGCCAGATCTCTGATGGGAGAGATGAGGCAATGAAATCCCGTAGCTATTGTGTCCAACCCTTGTGGCAGAAGGAATTTAAAGAGAGTAAGTACTCACTTCGTTGCGAACTTTTTTCCCTTACCACCAGGGTAATTCGTCTCGCCACGACAAAATCCGGAGGGAATCTGCCAACGTTCGTCCCTCTTCCGCCGGGGTATTATCGAGAGTCTGGGCTAACACCGTTAAGAAGGGTTCGACCAAGGCACGGTCTTCTTTGAACCAAGCCAAATAGTAGTTTTCCCATTGCAACGGGAGAAAACTCACATTGCGCTGGAGGGCTGCATGGGCAATACAAAGCCCTGCGTCCGCCTCGCCCGAGGCCACCGCGGTCGCCACGGCTAAGTGTGAAGGGTATTCGACCGACAACGCCTTCACCCGGGCTTTATCAATGCCGCTATTGGCTAAGAGGGATTCTTGAAGAGTGTACGTTCCCGTCGTGGGCGAACGGCCGGCATAACGCAAGCCTTTGACAAAAACGTCGGTCAACGTGTGAAGTTGATGTGGGTTATGCTTAGCCACCACCAAGCCTTGCGAGCGTTGGCTGACAAAGCACCCTTCCATTCGCTCGGGATCGATATAGGGAGAAAAGGTTTGGTAGGCTTCGCTCCCCACCGTGGCATGTTCCGCAAAATTAAAACCCGCGATCGTGCACGAGCGTTCAGCGAGTTGGCGCAACCCTTCACAGCCCGAATTAAATTGGAAGTCACAGATGAGTCCCGCCTGAAAGGCGGACTCTTGAAGTGAGGCAATGAAATGATCGTAGCAACCCGCAATCGTCAAAATGGGCGCCTTGGGATCCATCGCAGCAGAAAAAGCGGCGGTTAGCTCGGAGTTGATCTGAGTAATCTGCATGGCGTATTTCGCCTGCACTTGACGCTCAGCCCATAGCAGCTTGCGTCCTAAGGGGGTGAGACTGGCGGGTTTTCCTTGTTCGCGGGAAACCAACCGTTGCCCGAGGGTTTGCTCCCAGGCTTCGATACGGCCCCAAAAATAGCGATAACTCATGCCGACTTTTTTGGCTGCCCCAGTAAGTGAGTGCTCACTCTCAATGGCCTCGAGCTGCGTAATCAAGTCATTACGTAATTCGGAGTGAGGGGAGTCGTTATCCGAGAAGGTATAAAACAGATGAATGCCGAGCACCGAAACTCTCCTTGAGTTAACCGATTTTCGTGCGTGACACACTGCCGATATCGTCTATGGAGGAGGGAAACTCCATTATCTCGTGACACACGGGTATGCGAAACGGGCTAGGCAAGAGCCACCATTCATGGGATAACCCACCGTCCCTACGAATGTTTGCTCTCACCTACCCCGCTAAAACAATACACCATTTAGAGACAATTTGTCTTATTTATGTCCCTTATGGCATGACGTGCAAGCAATATTACCCTGAATCGCATGTGGATTGGGATTACGTCCTGCTGTTTGGACCGACATCTTATCAAACCCTCCGTGGCAAGCGACACAAATGTCGTTGCCATTGAGTTGTTTCACTTTCAGGGATTGATCATGGCACGTATCGCAGTTGATCCCACGAGCGATATGGCGATCTGCCAAGAAGTGGCAGGGGTCGTTATAAGGTTGTGCACTCACCATGCTGGATGCCATAGTGAGCACACCGACCAGCGTGGCGCTCGTCAAGGTGGCAAATAAACGGGGATTGAACATCTCATCATCTCCTTGGTCAAAATGAATGAGTGGGCGGTGAGTTCAGTGTAGGAACCCACCGCACAAGGACTGGGCGTAGGGTGTTACACCCAGTAAGGAGAGCCTTGGGGATTAGGCTTTCGGGATACGAATGCGCGAACGATCGATCGCGGCGACGTTCTTAGCGCCCGTCAAGATCATGGCGACCTGCAATTCGCTCTTCATGCGGTTGGCAAAGAGTTCAACGCCATCAGCAAGACCACCGTGGGCAGCACGCACGAAGTGACGACCCGAGAGGCAAGCATCGGCGCCCATCGCCAAGTACTTGAGAATGTCGGTACCGCGGTGGCAAGTCCCGTCCACCAAAATCATGCATTTACCATTGATACGATCGGCAATTTCAGGAAGCACAGCTGCAGTACCTGCCGTATCCGCGAGCGTACGACCACCGTGATTCGACACCACGATACCGGCGGCACCCGCCTTCAAGGCCAAGAGGGCTTCATCAGGGGTCATAATGCCCTTGAAGAACAAGGGTAACGGACTTGCCTTCACCAGTTGCTTCAACTGTTCCAAGGTCTTCGGTTCGACCGTCTGCCCCGGCGTAGCACGCGCTGCACGCCCAGCGGAGTCTAAGTCAATCGTCAAAGCGACGGCACCGCCTTCATAGGCCTTCTTCATGCGGAGAATGATTTCTTCCTGTAAACGGGGTTTCAAACCAACGATGGCCTTGAATCCCTTGCTCTTGAGGGTTTGCAAGCGTTTTTCAAAGACATCAATCGGGTCACCAATCCCGTCAGCAACGGCACCCAAGGTCCCAGCACGCGTCATCCCTTCACAGATCGCGGTCACAAATTCTTCTTCCGTTAACTTGCCACCCATGTTGTAGGTCGTACCGCCGGTCGGGGCAGCCATCAACGGCATGGAGAGCGTTTCACTGAAGAACTTGAAGGACATGTCGGGCTTTTTCACGTCGTGCATGGCACGAGCATTGAGTTGCACCGCAGCTAAACTGTCATAGTTAGCCTGGAAGCTACGATTGGCACCCATACCGCCAAAACCCGGTACCTGACCAATGCAGGGGCCACGGCCGTTACATTCCGGGCAAACCGCACAACGCGGGAACATCATTTCACGCGCACGGTTACGCACTTCCTCATAGGTCATCTTGCCCGTGAGCGGACGGACCTTCGGGGCTTCTGCGGGGGCTTCCGCAGCGCTGGCAGCGCTCACGCCCACGCCCGTAATTCCCATGGCCGATGCGGCACCCATGACAGCTCCACCTCGCAAGAACGCACGACGATCCAATTTGACAGAGTTTTCCATAATTATC
>CAJJMF010000160.1 GCA_905192805.1 uncultured Sutterella sp.
TGACTTCTTTGACAATGGGGTTCGCGAGCAAGCGGTTCTGGTCGACCGAGCGCGTGTCGCCAATAAGGCCAATTAACGTGGATTCCGTGCCGATCGACAAATGGGTCTTGAGCCCTTGTTGTTCTAAGGTGCCGATCAATTCGCGCACCAAGGATTCGTCAGCGTGGGGTTTGAGAATGATAACCATGATGTTCTCCTAATGGTTGGCGCGGATACACATCGTGGTTTGTGAGAGATTGCCCCGTTAGGGACACTGAGGTATGAAAAAACCCACGGTGTGTATTTACCGCAGGTTCTTTTATGTGTCGCTTGAGACTAGCAGTAAATACTTTTATTTCCAGTAATACCAGAAATAAAAGTAGTTAAATCGCTGAGTATCAAGTGTCAACATGATTCCTTCTTCCTATAAAAAATGACGCAATGTCAGTACGATCTATCTTACCGACTTTAGGAAGAAAAAATCGGTGCTACCGATGAAAAGGGGATGCTTTTTCGCCTCCCCCTGAAACCTGTCAAGTTTCCCTAGAGACTTTGCTTAGAGTGTTTTGCTTAGCTTTGCACGTGTCGAGAGCTGAGCCCCCTGTTTTGTTCACGGTGCTGCAAAATCCCCTCGACAATTGGGAGCAACGTCTGAGCGAGTAAGGCATGGTCGTCTAAATTCAGATGCAAATTGTCCGTATCGTGAGCGTTAGGGATCACTTGGGCGACATCGAAAAAGTGAACGCCATAGTGATGAGCGACTTGAGCAAAGTGGGTGGCGATGACTTGAGTTTTTGCATCGGCTTCAGGGAAATACACTTCGCCAGGCGTGCCCGCCATGGCAAGCCGAGGAGGACTCAGGAGCAAAACGTCGGGCGTGGGATAAGGCATCAGACTGTAGCCCGAGCGATTACGGATGGCCGATAAGCACTGGGCAATGCCTTGCGCAGACTCTTCGGGACTACGGCGAAGTTGGGCGTTAAAGTCGTTGGTACCCAGCATCAAAATGACCAGATCAACGGGCATGGTGCGTGAGAGTGCCACGGGAAGGTAACGCGCTCCATTAAAATGGGATCCGAGTAATGAGCCCGTACCGTTGTCGGGGGATTCCGGACGATCGAACGCACTCGTACGTCCACTCAATCCGTCGACTTCGAGACGCACTTGAGGGCCCAACGCTTTAGCCAATTGGTAGGGCCAAGTCGCTTCAACGGGCCAACGCGTGACAAGGCCGTCGTTGATTTCGTGCCAACCATAGGTATTGGAGTCACCATAGCAGAGAATGCGCATAAGACTGGGTCCTTGAGAGAGTTCATTCAAAAAGGCTTGGGTTCAGATAAGTTTGGTAGAAAGTTTAATGAAAAAATGAGTGTCAGAATGGGCGTATGAGCCAGATCAATACAACCTTTGCGGTATTACTTACCTCGTTCGTCCCGAATCTGGGCAAAATATCCTTTACCTTTTTTACTTGGGAGTCCATACCATGAGTCGAGTCAATCCTCCGTTCCGTGCTGACGTTGTTGGGAGTTTTTTACGCCCTCAGGCCATTCATGAGGCCCGTCGTGCCTTTGCGCAAGGAACGTTAAGTCGCGAACAACTCACCGCGATCGAAGACCGCGAAATCGCGGATTTGATTGAGAAAGAAAAAGCCAATGGGTTGCGTGCCGTGACCGATGGCGAATTCCGTCGCGCGTTTTGGCATTTAGATTTCTTAGCTGCGTTGGGCGGGATTGAGCACATCAAGGCCGAAGCGTGGTCGGTGAAGTTTGAAGGGGTCCAGCCGAAGGCGGAAACCGTGAAAATCGTTGATCAGGTATCGTTCCCGGAAAACCATCCCTTCTTAGAAGCGTTCGATCGCGTGAAGTCACTCGCTGGGGACACGTTGGTGAAGTTTACGATTCCCTCTCCGTCCATGCTGCATTTAATCTGTTGTGTACGTGAGGCGGATTATCAACCTATTGATCGCTATCGTGACAATGAAGCCGAACTTTTCCGTGATTTGGCTAATACCTGGAAAGCCGCGGTGAAGGCACTTTATGCGCGTGGTTGTCGTTATTTGCAATTTGACGATACCAGCTGGGGTGAGTTCTGTTCCGCCGAAAAACGTGCCAGCTATGCGGCCCGTGGTATTGATGTTGATGTGTTGGCACAGCATTATGTGGAAGTGCTCAATGACATTTTGGCCGCGAAACCGGCTGACTTGACCATTACGATGCATATTTGTCGCGGTAATTTCCGCTCGACCTGGTTCTCCTCGGGTGGGTATGAGCCTGTTGCCAAAACCTTGTTTGGCCAATGCAATGTGGATGGATTCTTCCTTGAGTACGATTCGGACCGTGCAGGGACGTTTGAACCCTTGCGTTTCATTAAAAATCAAACGGTCGTCTTGGGGTTGGTGACCTCTAAATTCCCCGCTTTGGAAGCGAAAGAGGCGATTAAGGCGCGTATTGCGGAAGCGACACAATATGTGCCGTTGAATCAGTTGGCGCTCTCGCCTCAGTGTGGGTTCTCTTCAACGGAAGAGGGCAACTTGCTGACGGAAGCGAATCAATGGGCAAAAGTGCGTTTGTGTGTCGAGGTGGCTAAAGAAGTTTGGGAAGACGCGTAACCTTCCGAAGCTTTCCTAACGATAAAAGGCTCGCTGTGGTGTTCCACAGCGGGCCTTTTTGATCAAGACTGTCTGCGGAGGTGTGAATTTCATGGTTTTTTAATAATTTTTTCTGATAGGGTTATCCCTAGGTGGTAGTTAAAGTCAAGAAATGCGCATGAATGTACCTAGCGTTCTCCTTATACTGGAGGGAAGTTGGCTCCCGGAGAGGACTCTCTGGTGGAGCAAGAAAAAATTCCAATCAATAAAGAGGAGTTAACCATGTCTTGGACCCTATGGTTTGCGGGCTTGGTCGTTATTGGAACGATCTATGCTCTTGTGAAGCGCTATGAAACGCGTCTTGTCCTCTTAAGCGCGGGTTTCTTGATGGCTTTTGCATCGCTCGAGCCCATGATGGCGTTTAAGCAGTTTGATAAATCCATGACCAATGGTAGTTTGATCATCGCGATCTGTTCTGCCTTGGGTTTTGCCGCGGTGATTTCACTCACACGTTGCGATGTGCATTTGGTCACCTTATTGATGCGCCCCCTGAAGCGACTCGGCTTACTGCTTTTACCCGCTTGCATGATTGTGACGAGTATCATCTCGACTGCGATTCCATCGATGGCAGGGCTCTCCGCTTCGGTGGCGCCGACGATGATTCCGATTTTGGTGCGCTCGGGTTTCCACCCTGCATTAGCGGCCGCGAGCGTCGGGGCTTGCATGATGCCGGCCTATTTGAATCCGGGGGTCTCGCACAATCCCTTTATTGCAAAATTAGCCAATATGGAAGTGATGCAGTTTATTGGGGCTCATGCGACAACGACACTGATCATGGGTGTGGTGAGCATCCTCTGTGTGACGCTTGCCTGTTTAGTCTTCAAGGATTACAAGAAGGATGGGTTCACGGACGTGAATATCCAAGCGTCTGAAGCGGGTGAAGTGGAACGCCCGAATATTCTTTTTGCGATTGCCCCGTTGATTCCGGTCGTGTTGCTGGTTTGCATGTCCCTCTGGGCGCCACAACTCAAAATGTCTGTGGCCACCGCCATGATCATTGGTACCGTCTACGCGTTGGCGATCACTCGTACCAACCCGGAAGACGTCACGAAGAAATTCTTCGATGGCATGGGTAAGGGCTATGCCAGCATCATCGGTATTATCATTGCCGCAGGGGTCTTTGCTGCCGGGTTACGTGCCTCGGGGTTAATCGATGTTTTTGTGAACTACCTCACGCACGCCAACGAAGTCGCTAAGATCGGGGGAAGCCTAGGGCCCTTTATCTTAGCGGTGTTGACGGGTTCTGGGGATGCGGCTGCGTTTGCCTTTAATGAGGCGGTCACCCCGCATGCACCGAAATTTGGTTTAACGATTGATGGTCTCGGTTACTTAGCGATGATGTCCGCAGGGATTGGTCGTCAAGCCTCGCCCTTAGCCGGTGGGATCATTCTCCTGGCTGGGGTAGCGGGCGTTTCGCCTGTGGAAGTGGCCAAGCGTATCGCGCCAGCGTCGATTGTGATGCTGATTGTGCTTTACTTCTTGACTAACTAAGCTCTAAGTGAGACCAACCGAAGGAGTGTTGACGAACCGACGTCAATGCTCCTTTTCTTTTTACAGAGACGATAGTGAATTCATCCATTTTTAGTGCGATCTTAGAGCCTTTTGTTCTGATCTTGTTGGGCTATTTTCTTTCGCGATTGACAGGCTTTCCGAGAAGCTTGTGGGACGGAGTTGAAAAGCTCGTCTACTACGTACTCTTTCCTCCCATGTTGTTTTTGAGTGTTGCTCAGGCCCAGTGGGGTGAACTCGCCGCTGGTCGTTTTGTGGGCATAGGCGTGCTGGCCATGGGATTCGCGGTTTTAAGTGCCTATGCCCTCAGTCGGGTAATGACGGTGGATCGAGTGAGTGATGCGTCGCTTCGGCAATGTGGGTACCGGTTCAATTCCTACATTGGCTTGGCGTTGGCCAATGGACTCTATGGGCCTGAGGGCGGAGCGTTGTTTGCACTACTGATGGGCGTATGGGTACCCATTTCGAATGGACTGGCTACCTATGACTTATTGCAAGCGAAACATCAAAAAGGTGATCTCGCGGTGGTGCTACGCTCCATTGTCACCAATCCGCTGATTGTAGCCACTTTGCTTGGCTTAGTCGCACGGGGAATGGACGTGGCATTGCCGTTATTGCTGGAGTCCGTACTTCGTCGGCTATCCAGTTCTTCATTAGCGTTAGCGCTCTTAAGTATCGGAGCTGGGATGATGTTTGATGTGTTTCAACGGCACTCCCGAGTCCTTTTAGGAGCCAGTATTCAGCGACTCCTGGTGGTACCGCTCGTGGCGATCGTGTTAGGCCACTGGGCTGGACTTGGTGGCACGGAATTGGGGGTGTTGTTGGCGTACACAGCCTTACCTACGGCCAACTCGTGCTACATCTTAACCGTACGACTTAACGGCAACGGACCTTTGGTGGCAGATCTTACGTCTCTTCAGAGTGCCTTCGCACTCGTTACGCTACCTCTGTGGTTTATGGGTATTCATTTGTTGGGCCTCAACGGAGTGTAGTGACGCTTCCACGGATGGAAGTGGATGGTTTTGGGTTTATTGGTCATATTTGCGAAGATTGAAAATAGGAGGCCTCGCAGTAAACTCGCTACGAACGAATAAGTGAATTAAATAAATCAAAATAAGAAGAAAAAGAAAAAGTTTGTTTAGAAATAAATAGAGAGTGCTAAGAGGAGGGAACCGCAGGGTACTTACCTCTAGAAGGAGGAGAGCGCTCATGTGTCAAATTTTGGACGGTCAAGGTACGCGTAGTAAAAATCTGATGGATTTTCAATTAGGGGAAACCCTTATATAGAACCACAAAAAATTGCCAATAACCTATGAGTTGACCGCGCAAACAAGAACAGAGAACGGGAATCTTTCTCAAAAATGTAATTGATTAAAGCTAATTAAGCGATTAATTAAATTAATAATAGGTATAAACCCTAGGGCCGAGCAATTGCTATTGAGAATCATTTACATTCTTAAATTTGTAACAACAGAAAAGGTCCAATGTTAATACCTATTTAACCAAATATTCCCGTCTGATTTCTGGTTATAAGTAAACACAATATATAGCCGTTAAAATCCGACGAATTTACTCAGGAATAATGCGCTA
>CAJJMF010000161.1 GCA_905192805.1 uncultured Sutterella sp.
TTTTTTACTAGTTAAAACCACCTTAGGTCGTGCGGTTGGGTCCATCCCGCGCTACGCCACGGTTAATTAAGTAAATTGCAATATCACCAATACGTGATGAGTTAGTAGGTTAACTATACAACAAAATCGCTTGTATATTTAAATCCATTTCAATCTTTTTTGAAAACGGGCGCTCAACCGTTTCGGTCAAACGCCCGTGGGTACCGTGTCGTGTCGTGGGGTGCCGTCTGAGGCTATCCGCCCTAGAACGTGTAGCGCACGTTCACTTCAGCCGTGTGGCTTTGGTAGTCCGGTTGATACTGCAGATGGTACGTGAGGCCCACCGCGAGGGCATTGGTGGCCTGATAGCGTAGTCCCCAGTCAAAGAGCCCCATCAGACGCGAGTCTTCCGCACTTGGGGTCGTAAAGTGCTCGCCCGGGATCCCTTCAAAGGCGGCCCGAATCGGATTTCCTTTGTCGAGCACTTCCGCCCCTAAGGCCACCCGACCTTCGAGCGTGAGGCGCTCCGTTGGGTGACCTTTAAAGCGGTAGCCCACTTGGGCGATCCCCGAGTGACGGGTTTGAGAGAGCACATCGTAATTAAAGCCCCCCGCTCCAGTTTCGTGGTACGCGTCGCTACGCACATAGGTATAGTCAAAGCGCACAAAGGGACTCACCACGTCGCCACGCCAGTTGTAGCCCACGCCCGCGTAGGCCACGTTGGCATCGTAGTCGGCCTTGGCGACTAAGCCCAAATACGGTAAGTGACGCTCGCCCTTAATAAACCCGTGCGCATAGCCCACCTGCCAATCGATGTCTTCATTCTCCGTCACCGGAAGATCCCCATAGAGGCCCAGTTGAAAGAGTCGGGTATCGGCCGAATGCACCGCTGCAGTGTGGCGACTGGCCACATCCGTATTGCGGTAGCCAAAGAGCATCCCCACGCGGGCCTGATGATCCCGCGTACAGACGTCGTGCCCGACGGTCACACCCGTCGAGCGCGTACGATACCCGGTCGAGCCGTTCAATGCATCATGCTCGCCCCACGCCCGATCGAGTTGCGCCCAGAGTTGCAGGCCATGCGCCGTGACGGTGGGATCGCACGGATCGCGTGGCGCATACTGCGCCAAGGCGAGCGCATCGTTCGCGAGCGTTTGGTTTAAGGACCCCGTCATTAAGGGAAGTCCGCGCTCGGCCATCGCGTCGACGAGCGCTTCGTCGGAGACCGAATAAAAGTGCTGCGCCACGTTCCCCGCGGGGTTATCGCGGAATTCCCGATCGAGCACCTTGGCCATCGGGGCGGCGTTCGCATGATCGTTTTGACGCACAATACATTCCACCGCCCCCATGCCGGGCGCCCCACAGGTGTTCGTGTGTTCCGCCGACACCACGAGGTGCATGGCGTGCGTCCCGAATTGGGGCATGGCTGTGCCGTCCGTGTCGTACACCGGCGTAAAGTTAAAGAGCACCGAACTGTCGGAATAGCTCGTAAACGCGCTCCCCGCCGCAAAGGTTCCGTCCGCCACGATGACGTTGGGCATCACGTTACCCGTACGGGTCGCTTCAAAGTCCGCTTCATACTGACGCAAGTCAATATAGAGGTTCCCACCCGTGATCGCGACGTCGCCACTCGCGTGGTAATTGGTGTAGGTGGTGAAGTCGTTGACAAAAATCGTCGTCTTGGGACTTCCTTCGCTCGCCTCTACGTGGAAAGCGCGCACACGGTGGGTTTCAGGGGTGGCGAGGAGTTCGCCGTCGGTGAGCCGCACATCAGCGTTAGGCATATCAACGCCCGTACCTAAGACGAGTTTCCCCCCTTCTAAGCGCGTTTCACCCGAATGCACATACGTGTAGGCGTTGGTGAAGCGTAACGAGCCCGCCCCACGCTTCACGAGGCTCCCGTTCCCGTCAGTTGCATAGTCGTACTGGGCATCCTCGGCCAAATCGAGCACTAAGGTGCCTGGCGCTGGAGCCGTCGTGGGTTCACTGAGGCGTGAGCTCGCCGTTACCGCACGCGCACTTCGCACCCGTGCCAGCGAGGCCGCTTCGGGGGCAGCACCCTCAAGCGCACCCAAGTGGGTCGTTTTACCCACTGCTCCTAACGCTCCTAAGGACGTGACGCGCAGTGTACCGCTCGTGGCGTACACGTCGCCCGTAAAGGTATTCTCGCCCGTGAGCGTGAGCGTTGTACCGTCTACACCACGGTTTTCGAAGGTCCCTGTGCCTACGATCGAGCGCGCGAGCGTTTGATCGTGATTAAGCGAATAGCGAAGCGTCCCGTTATTCGTAATCACGCCCGTGCCACCCAAGGTGGCGTCCGAATAGTGGCCCACTTCGAGCGTCCCTTGGGTGATCGTCGTCGATCCCGTATAGGTGTTTTGTCCCATCAAAATCGTGGTACCCGTACCGGCTTGGGTAAACGACGCCCCGCCCGACATCGCTCGGTTGAGCACAAAGCGCCCTTGGTGAATTTCGTTACCGTCCTCCAACACCGTCGATTGGGTCGTGGGTCCGTCCGAGAGATTCACCACGAGCTGGGTATTCTCGCCCGTGACGATCGCGCCTTGGCCCCCTAGGGTGGCGGTCGCGGCCGTGGAACTCCCATCGGCTTTCCCTAAAATGAGCGTCCCTTCCGTAAGGCGCAGGGCCCCCGAATAGGTGTTGCGTGCCGTGAGTCGCAAGGTCCCACTACCGGCTTTGGTGAAGTGATCCGTACTCGCGTCCGTGGTGTCAGCAAGATCCGTCCAACCCACGGCGTCATTTTGGGTAACCTCAACGCCCGCTTGGGTCGTGAGCGTCAGCCCCCCGGCGCCAATCGCCGTTTCGTCCGTCCCCGTCGTCCCTTCGAGCCCCGCAAAGAGCGTGCCCGAACGCGTTACGGTGAGACCTGCCCCATTTTTAAAGTGCAGTTGGACGACTTTATCGAGCGCGTCGCCACGCTCGGTGGTGATCTGGGCCGTCGTGAGCGTCGTGCCGTCTAAGGTTAAGCGGTTCGTGCTCGCGCTGAGCGACGCTTCGCTCCCCACGATGATCGGGTTCGTGACCTGTGTGTCCCCCGCAAGCACAAGGTGGGCAAGGGGCGAGCCTGATGCTGGGGTTTCGAGCGCTTCGACACGCACCGTTTCCGCCCGCAACGTGTTGCCCGCTGCAAGCGTCAACGTGCCGTTTTGCACCTCCACCGTATTGGGCGTGTACTCGTGTGCGCCCGTGTGGGCACGATCGTCATTCAACGTGACGGAACCCGCGCCCGTTTTGCGTAACGTCCCCGTGCCGATCACGCGGCGCGTAAAGGTCCGTTCGCCCGAGGATTGAGCCATTTCGAACACCCCGTTGGCATCCCCTTCGCCCGTATCCACCGCACTCACGGAGTCCCCCAAGGTTCCCTGGTCGGTGAGCTTCACTACCCCACCGCGCAACGCCATGCCCCCATGAATCGGAAGCGCCTCATCGACGATCATCGTGCCCGGGCCCGCTTGTAAAAGGTTCACGTTGCCGTTACCGTTTTCGTCAAAAAGCGAGGGGTCTAAGCGATAGGTGTCGTTAAAATTAAAGCGTAACGTCGCCGAGGCGAGCCCGCTCTCTGCGAGCGTCCCAGACGTTAAAATCCTCGACTCGGGTTCCACCACATCGGAATACGCTTGACTGCCGTCGTGCTTACCCAACGCAAGCGTCCCTTCCTTAAGGTCCCACTGATCGCTTTGAGTCTGCGTCGTGAGCCCCAAGCCTGAGGCCGTTAGTTCAAAGGTCCCCTGACCCATTTTCACCAAGCGTCCCGTCGTCGTGATACGGCCCGACTCGGTGAGCGTGACGGTTTTCCCCTCGGCAATACTTAAGCGGTTTTCGCCCGCCACTTGCCCATCCGAGACGATGGTATCGCCTTGGGTAACGTCAAACCCATCCATAAAGGTGCCACTTTCGGTTAATTCGAGGGTGGAGCCGTTTTCCATCAAAAAGTGCGCCTTCGTACGACCTCCCGCGCTCGTATTGGCGCCATGTTGAATTTGCCCGGCAGCAAAAAGCGCTTGACGATTGACGACGAGTGTCCCATCGCCCTTCTCGCCAATCACTACCTTGCCCTCACGCAACATACGAAATTCGGCGTTATCTTCGACGGTCACTTTGGTGGCGATACCGTTATAGAGGCTACCAATCTTTAAGGAGCGGGTATTGTCGAAATGGGTGCTCTCCCCAGAAACGGTTAATTCGCCCGCTTCCACACGGGTTTCCCCGCGAAAGTCGCGCGTCTGACCGTCAAGAATCCCATCGATTAAGACCTTATCTTTGGTGAGGATCACGAGATCCCCCTCCCCAGTGATTCCGTTATTAAAGTGAAACACGTCGCTCTCGGTCCCATAGAGCGTATGGTCGGGCGAGAGAATGAGCGTACCGCCATTTTCAATCGTCACGCTCGCACTCCCAATCCCAGGCGCTTCCGTATAGGTGATCGGGGTATCCAAAGCCGCTTTAATCGCTAAGCGCGGACTGTTACTCTCGCGGGTGAGCGTAAAGTCGCGATCCTCACCCCACTGGGCGTCGGGGTCACGCTCGGCCACTAAGCCGGCGCCCCCGATTTCTAAGGACCCACTCGCGATGACCACTTGCCCCCTAAAGTCCTTATTGGGGGCCGTGATGATAAAGGTGTTGTCACCCGATTTGGTGAAGGTCCCTGAGCCCGTAAAGCTCGCTCCGCGGTATTGATTC
The DNA here is from genome assembly GCA_905192805.1 of uncultured Sutterella sp. Taxonomy (GTDB): domain Bacteria; phylum Pseudomonadota; class Gammaproteobacteria; order Burkholderiales; family Burkholderiaceae_F; genus Sutterella. Next base: position 4,681 of record CAJJMF010000161.1, read on the forward strand.
GGCACGAAAACCGTTCCGTCGGTCTGAATCGTGAGCCCCGCCCCGTCAATCACGAGACGGTCTTGATAGTCTGCCGCATGCGCTTCCCGGCTCGTTTCCATGTAGCGAAAGAGCGTTGCGTTTTCCGGGTTACTTAAGGTGAAGCTATAGTCTCCCACGCGCGAATCATCTAGGTGCAGCGTCGCATCGTTAAAGGTGAGTGTCGCCACAATGTTTTTGGTCCCCATGCGGGCATCACTGGGGGTGGTTTTCGTGATTCCTCGCGCGGTGGTAATCGTCAGACTGGCACCGTCGGTGAACGATAAGTCGATCGCTTTGTGTTTGACGTTGCTATCGTTACCGACGCCCATTTTGATCCCAATCGTCTCCACCGTGCCGCCTTTCACATGAAAGTCGACACGATCGTCAGTCGAAAGCGATCTCCCTTGCGAGAGCGCTAACATGTGCGCCACCGAGAGGCGTCCTTCGACCAAGACCGAGGTACTCCCCGTGAGACTCGTGCTGCTGCCTTGGATGGAAAAGTGCGCATCGTTCGTGGCCCCATCGGGGTTCGTGATCTCGTAGGTCGCGCCCTTTTTAATCACCACGTCCATCCCGTAGAAGGCCGAATTCGTCCACATTTGTTTGCGGTACCGCGAGGTAACCGTCGCGCCCGACTCCAGAATCAGTTTGGGTTGAGGATCGTTGACGTTAATATCCACAGGACGCCAGAGGATTTCATTCCCGACCAAGTGGGTCCCACTCGCTAGGGTGACGACGTCACCCGCGTCGAGGCGCACTTCGGTATTACTGAGCTCAGCACAGAACTGAAAACACACCGTCCCATCCGCCTGAAGGACCAGCGAACGGACGTTGGTTGCTAAATCCGGTTTCCCCTTTTGATGAACGGTATAACGAGGAACGTCCAAGTGGGTCGCGTCAATCGTATAGTCGCGGGCGAAGACGTTCGTTGTGAGACTTGCGAGCGCTAAGGCGCTCAGTAGCAGTGTAGACAAGGGCTTACGAGCGAACTCGGCGACGCGTTGCGAGGCGTGGGCACGCG
>CAJJMF010000162.1 GCA_905192805.1 uncultured Sutterella sp.
ATTTTCTTTGATTTTTATCAGTAAATTGCTGAATATTTTTACCCTCAAATTTCTCCCTATCCCCTGTACCAGTAAGGAAATGATTAGGGTTTTTCCTAGTTGCAAATGTGCAAATTCACCCGTTTTCAGACAAAATTATGATTTAGTGTGAAAAATCATACGTATTTGTACTTACAAATCCTGATTTTTCAAGGCTTAGCGAGGATTACTTACCCTCGCGAGGTAATCAATTAGGCTTATGGCGAGTTTTTGGCCAAATCGCTATAGTTCCACAGCAATGAATGTGTCGATTCATTTGGGCTAAACCCTACTGCCACCAAGGCTTTAGGCGTGCTATGCTAAGGATGTCGGCATTTTCAAAGGTACCGACATCTCGGTAATGCCAAAACTGATTGAGCGCTTGGGGACCATCCCCAAACATACGTCTGGTCTTGCTCAAACAATGATGGCCCTAAGTTTTTATGAGGGCTTGCCCTCTTGTCTTTCTCAGTATCCAACAGATACTTTGGAATTTTGGAGCTTAATATGAATAAGTCTGAATTCGTTGATGCAATCGCTGCCAAGGTTGGCATGCCGAAGACTCAGGTCGCCAAAGTGGTTGACGCCATGGCTGACACGATCGTTGAAACCGTTGCCAAGGGTGACGATGTTCGCTTGATCGGTTTCGGCACGTTCGCTGTGAGCAACCGTGCTGCCCGTACAGGTCGTAATCCCCAGACTGGCGCGACCATCAAGATCGCTGCCTCTAAGGCTCCGAAGTTCACCGCTGGTGCTCAGTTCAAGGCTGCTGTGAAGGCCTAATCCTTCCCGCTTGAATGGGTACAGATCGCTTCCCCTAGGGTGAAGCGGTGGATACCATAGCGCTCTTCGTGTGAGGAGCGCTTTTTTTGTACCCTACGCGTCTAAAAAAGGGCGCCCCCCGACGGGAGCGCCCTTTCGTTGACCGTTTAAGGCGTTTTAAAGGAGCGAGATGAGCGTATCCACAGCCTCATCCGTCGTCGCCCAGCTCGTCACAATACGAATGGCAACGTGATCCTCATCAAGACGTCCCCAGTTACCCACCATGACCTTTTGGGTGATGTGACGGTATTGCTCATCGGTCACCTTCAAAAAGAGCATATTGGTTTCAAAGGGCACAATAAATTCGTAGCCACGCGCCTGCGCTGCGGCTGCCAATTTTTTCGCTTGCTGGTGCGCATGAGCGCCGAGCGTCCAGTACAGCTTATCCTCCATCAGGGTCGTGTACTGCACCCCCAAGAGACGTCCCTTAGCGAGCATGGCGCCGGTTTGCTTCATGGTGGTACGGAAATGCGGTAATACGCGGGCGTTTTTCGCTACCACGGCTTCCCCAAAGAGGCACCCTACTTTGGTCCCCCCAATGTAAAACACGTCGCTTAAACGGGAAAGGTCTTCGAGACTGACATCGTTCGTGTCGCTCGCTAACGCATAGCCTAAGCGTGCCCCGTCAATAAAGAGCGGTAAATTCCAACTCTGGCAAACCGAGGCAATCGCTTCCAATTCGGATAACGAATAGAGTGTCCCGTATTCGGTTGACTGCGAAATATAAACGAGCCCTGGCTGCATCAACTGATCGAGCGCATGATCCGCTTGGTAGTCAAGCAAAAACTGCACCAAACCTTCGGCCGTCATCTTCCCATTCACTCCGGGCATCGTTAAGACTTTGTGGCCAGAGGCTTCAATCGCGCCCCCTTCATGGCCAGTGATATGACCGGTATTCACGCATACCACCCCTTCGTAGTTACGCAGCATGGCGCGAATGACGGTCGAATTTGTCTGGGTGCCCCCTACCAAGAAATGCACGTCTGCCTCGGGGTTACCCACGGCTTCACGAATCAAGGCACGGGCTTTATCGCACCACACGTCCTGACCGTAACCAGGCGTTTGATCGAAGTTCGTCTTTACCAAGCGGTCCAAAATCTGTGGAGCGCACCCTTCAAGATAATCGGATTGGAAGTAGAGCATGAGTATCCCTTACAAGGTTGGCAGCAACGTAGACGTTGGTAGCGTAAAACCAACACCGTCCACCCTGCTTCCGATAACAGTTACCTCATTCCCATCTGAGAGGTAATTTCAAAAGAACCAAGGAAAATGCACACTTTGAATGGGGCATAAACCTTAATTGTTCAATCTTAGCAATGTCTCTTTACCAAGCTCTTTGGGAATTACCCTTAAGTCACATTGCTTAGCTCACCGAACTCCGCTAAGCTAACTAGCTCATTCATTGCTTCAATAATATAAGGATTGCGTTATGCCTAATTTGGTTAAACGAGTAGCCGCTATTCATGACATGTCGGGTGTGGGCCGTGTTTCGCTCACGGCCGTGATTCCGGTGCTCTCCGCCATGGGAATTCAGACCTGCCCGCTGCCAACGGCGATTCTCTCTAGCCACACTCAATACCCTCATTTCTCATTTATTGACCTAACCGATAACATGGTTAACATGATCAACGAATGGAAGGCACTCGACTTACGGTTTGATGCCATCTATTCCGGGTATCTGGGCTCGACGCGTCAGATTGAGATCTTAGAAAACTTCTTAAAAGACTTCCGTCGCGAAGACACCCTTGTCGTGGTTGACCCGGTGTTGGGGGATAACGGCAAACTCTATGCGACGTTTGACGTAACGATGATTAAGGGGATGCGCCAATTGGTGCGCTCGGCGGACGTGATCACGCCGAACTTAACCGAAGCCTTCGCCCTACTCGATCGCCCGTACAAAACCGAATTAACGACGGATGAATTAAAGGCGACGTTGCGCGACTTAGCCAAGATGGGGCCCAAAACGGTCATCATCACAAGCGTTCCGATCGAAGGTGACGAACAGCACACGAGCGTGTGCGCTTACGATACCGAAACGGATCGTTTCTGGCGCGTGACCTGCCAGTACATGCCAGCCCACTATCCCGGAACCGGGGACACGTTTACGAGCGTACTCACAGGGGCCCTCTTACAGGGTGACAGCCTCCCGATGGCGATTGACCGTGCTGCGCAATTCATCCTCCAAGGCATCCGTGCCACGTTTGGCTACAAGTACGATAACCGCGATGGGATTCTCTTAGAGCGCGTATTGCCTGCCTTAGAGGATACGCGTAAGACAAGCACCTACGAGTGGTTCTAATCGCTCGCCTTCGCTTATAATAAGCACCATCCTATTGGGCCTCACGACACACGTCGTGGGCCCAACCTTTTTCATGAGCCCGTCTACGCCTCCGGTGGAGGGCGGGCTCACGACTTGGTTTTCTGTTTCCTTTTCCCACGAGCACTAAAAGGCACCTTATTCATGGCACATTGCGCTCCCTCGGAGACGCTCTTAGGGCGTCACACCGAATACTTTGAAGAATATAACCCCAAGATCTTAACGCCCATTTCGCGCGAATTAGGACGCTCCCAACTCGCTGCCCGTTTGCCCTTTAAAGGCAGTGATATTTGGCGTCTCTACGAAGTCACTTGGTTGAACGAATACGGCTTACCGCAGGTGGCAGCGGGCGAAATCATTGTCCCGGCGGAAAGCCCCAACATTGTGGAATCGAAATCCCTCAAGCTCTACATCGGTAGTTTCACCCAGAGCGTCTTTCCGAGCCTTCAAGCGGTCGAAAACATCATTGCCCGCGACGTCGGAAAAGCCGTCGGCGCCGAGGTAACGGTGCACTTGACGCGTATCGGGGACTGGAAGCAGCCCGCCTGCGACTTTTCGGGCATCGTGCTGGAACACGAAGACCTGGGCGAAGCGCTCTTTAAGGACTATGAAATCAACCCATCCCTGTTAGCACTGCGTCCCGACGGGGAGATCGTGACGGAAACCTTGGTCACGCACGTCTTGCGTTCGCGCTGCCCCGTGACAGGGCAACCCGACTTTGCCTCCGTACGGATCGAGTACCAAGGCAAAGCGATCGAACATCGTGCGCTCTTAGCCTATTTGGTGAGTTTCCGACGCCACCAGGGCTTTCATGAGCAGTGCGTGGAACACATCTACACAGACCTGATGGAACGCTGTGCCCCTCAAAGCCTCTCAGTCTATGGGGCCTTTACCCGTCGCGGCGGGATTGATATTTCCCCTTGGCGTAGTTCCGAATTGGCCCTGCCGCCCGCGATTGTGCGTGTGGCACGCCAATAGTGACAAAGCGGTTGGTCACCCGTGTGTGCCCAACCGCTTTTTTTAACTGGTGTGGATTGCCGCTATTTCCCGTAACGGATGGTCTCAAAGGTCATATTGAGTACATCAAACATGAGGATGCGTCCGACTAACGGTTCTCCCATATTGGCCGCGATCTTTAAAGCCTCACAGGCCTGTAAGGTTCCCACGACCCCGGTTAATCCCGAAAAGACCCCCACACGCGAGGCTTTCACATCGTTAGCGGCTTCATCAGGTTCATACAAGTCATCAAACGTCGGGGCATCAGGGTTACGACCATCAAAGACCGTCACTTGCCCATTGAAACGAATGGCCGAGCCAAACACCAAGGGCTTTTTCATCTTGGCGGCGGCACGACCGCAGGCCACACGGGTGGCCAAATTATCCGTGCAATCGAGGACCACATCCGCTTCTTGCATCAGCGTTTCGAGTAAATCTTGATCCACTTCGGCATCGACCGGAATCACCTGCGTAAAGGGCGTATGCATCTCAATGGTTTGCTGCGCACTAATGGCCTTATTGACCCCGACGCGATCCGTCGTATGTAAGAGTTGACGCGATAAGTTCGAGACCGACACCGTATCATGGTCAACCACGGTAATTTTGCCCGCCCCGGCGGCGGCCAGATACAAAATGGCGGGACTTCCAAGCCCACCCGCACCAATTACCAAAAAGTGCGTCGTTTTAATGCGCTCGCGTCCCGCTACTCCCATTTCTTTTAAGAGCGTCTGTCGGCTTAAACGCTCATCAATCGAATCGACTTCCTTCATGATGTCCTCCCATCGTCATGCTTTCGGGGGCAGAACCCTGCCCCCGAATTCTTTGGTTGTATCTCTCGTTAGCGTAGCACACTTGCGTCGCTTTTCGTCCTATCCCGTTGGGTTAAGCCTTTGGTTTTGAACGAGCCCCTGAGGCACCCTCGGGCAAGCGGCCCGTCGAACTTAATGCCCGTCGACACTGTTGACGAGATTCATACGCATGATGGCACGGTGTTTGGATCCGTCCAAACGTTCCAAGTCAAAGCAATCCCCATCCACCGTCGGAAAGGCGTTCACATACGCTTCTAAGCGAGCGATCTCGTCAACGCTCAACTCTGTCGACAAGAGTTGCTTTAACGCCTCCACATGGCGCGAATTACGCGTTCCCACAATGGCGGCCGCCACCTGCGGACGGCTCAACGTAAAGAGTGTCGCCACCGTGGCAATACCCACACCATGCGCATCCCCAATCGACTGCATCAGGGCTAAGAGCCCCTGGAAGGCTTCCCAACGAAGCGAGTCTTCGATGACGAGCGCGTACTTCACGAGCGAGCGATTTTCTAACGTTTCGACCCGAGGGGCACGGGCGCCGAGCCATTTTTCCGATAAAAAGCCTCCGGCCACACTGCCGTAGCACAGGAGTTTCACGCCGTAGTGCTTAGCGAGTGCTTCAAGACGCATCGCGGGGCGACGGTCAAGGAGCGAATACTGACATTGGTTCGAGACGACTGGAATCCCCGCTTTGAGGAGCGTTTCCAACGCATTGGCATTCATGTTGGTC
>CAJJMF010000163.1 GCA_905192805.1 uncultured Sutterella sp.
TGCCTCCTGATGGGATGAGGGATGAGGCTTAATGTCCAACTTTATCCTATTTTTTTTTGGCTAGCTAAAAACCCCGTCAAGCGACCGTTAGGCGACGGCGCAAAGCCCCTTACCAGCGGGGTTTTTCGCCCTCTGGCGCATCCTTCCAATCGTAGATGCCCTCAAAGAGCGCCACGTTAAATTCGCGGTCGTGCCCTTCGCGGCGCAGTAACCCCTCTTTGACCCACTTACTCATCAGGTTCGAGACGCGGGGGCGCGTCAATTCAATCACTTGTCCTAAAACTTCGTCGGTTAACCGAAACGGCAAGCGACGCCACGCTTCCCCTGGGGCAAAGGGGCCGGCTTCAAGCAACAACACCTTAAGGAGCACCTTGAGGCGATCCTCAGGCGAACGTTTAAAGTTGGACAGCAACCCCTCACTCACGGATTCTTGCTTTTTTAAGACCATCCGTAAACTGAGCGCTTCCAACTCGGGGCGCGAGGCTAAGTATTCACGAAACGCCACGGGCGAACATTCCACCACGGTGGAATCTAAAATCGCCTTGGTTTCGACGTAGCAGGTCGTTTGCACGAGGGTGGTGAGATCCCCCATCAGACGCCCCGCGGGCAAGAGCGACATGATCGTCGGGCGGCCCGTCAAATCTTCGGCCACGTAGTAGCCACACATTCCATTCATGACAAAAAAGAGACGGTTCGCTTCGCCGCCAAATTTCAGCGTTTCCCCTTTTTTGACCGTACGGCGTTGACCATTGGCTAACATCCAATGCCCGATTTCGACGGGCTCAGTGGGCATCACATAGGGGATGGAGTGAAAAACGAGTCGCATTGTGTCGGGTTCCTAAAACGCAAGCCATACACCATGTATGGGAGGGGGATTCGCGAGGAATAGGCCTTATTGTAGACGCTCCACTTCAAAAGAAACGCGCTCGCCCCGACGGATGCCGGCTTTCTTTGCCTAGATCAAACCCGCTAAGTAGCCTTTACCTAACAAACACTAGAGTCGAAAGCCTTTTAAGTGCGTTAATTTGCTCGCACGATGGGTGAGTTCGAGAACCACTTCGTAGGATTTCACCAGGGACTTCACCGGTAAATATTCAAAGACGCTGCGCGGATTCATCGCCCCCGTAAAGAGGTTCGGGCAGGGAAGCCCCATTTGCGTTAAGCGGGCGCCATCCGTGCCACCCCGCACGGGGCGCTCCACGGGCATCACCCCACAGGACTCCATTGCCACGCGGGCCAAATTAAGAATATCGGGGCATTTCGCGAGCGCATCCTTCATGTTGTAGTACTGATCCTTCATACGGATCGAGCAGACGTTGCGCCCATTACGGTTATAGTCATCTGCGGTCGCCGCTAAACGGCTCTTACGCACTTCAAAGGCGTCGCGGTCATGGTCACGCACCAAAATAATGGCGCTCGCCTTTTCGACCGTGCCTTCGATGCGGATTAAATGGAAGTACCCTTGGTAGCCCTCGGTGCGCTCCGGCGTCTGGTCGCGTGGGAGGCTACGCAAAAAGTCGTTTAAGAGGGTCGACGCGTTGACCATTTTCCCTTTGGCGTTCCCCGGATGTGCCGGTACCCCTTTAAAGGTGATTTTGGCAATCGCGGCGTTAAAGGTTTCGCTCTCTAAGGCCCCCATTTCGCCCCCATCGATCGTGAAGGCAAAGTCGGCGCCAAATTTCGCTAAGTCAAAGGTTTCGGTGCCGCGACTGATTTCTTCGTCGGCGGTAAACGCCACCGACAGGGGCCCGTGCGGAATACTGGGGTTTTGTACTAAGGTCTCCAGAACGCTCACAATGACGGCCACGCCCGCTTTATCATCGGCCCCTAAGAGCGTTTGCCCATCGGTCACGATGATTTCTTGCCCTTTGTAGCGTAAGAGTTCGGGGTAGTCGTTGGGGGACAAGACGATTTCGTACTCGCCGTTTAAGACGATCTCATCCCCAATAAAGCGCGCAATACGGTAGTTGACCGGTCCCCCCAACACATCGGGCGAAGTGTCAATATGGGCAATGAGCCCCAACGTAGGAGACGATTCAAAGCCTGGCGTCGCGGGCAGTTTGGCGTAGACAATCCCTTCGGGGGTGAGGGTGACGTCCTCAATGCCGAGCGTCTTTAATTCTTCAAAGAGCGCCTTGGCCATGGCCCATTGTCCGGGGGTCGAGGGGTATGTGGGAGAATGACTATCGGCCGTTGTCACGATTTGGGTATAGCCCAAAAACCGTTCGACCACACGAGGCCAATGACGAATATCACTCGGTTCCACTCCAACTCCTTTGTGCGTATCAGGAAGACAAACGTTCGTTTTTCACAAGCTCGTCGCACGCGATGAGGGTAGCCACGCACGATGCCCCTATTCTCGTCGTCCGCCTCCCGTTTGGCAATAGGCGAAACTGACTAGGTGAGCCGAGGCAACCCCCGAGACCCCTGAATCCTACGATCCGAGCGCCCGGCACAGGATTGTACGCTATTCAAACGTGGATCGCGCGGCGCGCAAATACACGTACATCGAATAGATGGTGAGCACCGCGGCAATGTATAAGCAGACCGTGCCGACTAAGGCGATATTGAGTTCCCCGGTAATGAGCCCCGTGTTGATCACGATCGGATCCCACCAGAGGAGACTCGGAATCGAGACCATTTGGGTGATCGTTTTGATTTTCCCAAACCAGTTGACTTTCACCTTGCCCGACTCGCCCACTTTGGCCATCCATTCGCGTAACGCGGAGACCGTAATTTCGCGGGCAATAATCACCATTGCTAAGAGCATGTCGCAGCGATCGAGCCCCACTAAGGCAACGAGCGCCGCGGAGACGATGAGTTTATCGGCGACTGGGTCCAAAAACGCCCCCATGCGGGTCGCCCAGCCGGCGTAACGACGGGCGAGAAAACCGTCAAACGCGTCCGTGACGGCGGCAAGGATGAAAAGGATCGACGCCAGCATGTTTTTCTGATGCAGCGTCAACCACGTATCAGGTAGATAAAAGATCCCAATCACAAACGGGATCATGACAATACGGCCCCAGGTGAGCACCATCGGCATATTGAGTTTAAACGGGGGTTTGAGCTTTCTCATTCTGATTGTTCGGTTTGTCTCGGGAGACGCCACGCAACAGGGGGGCGTGCGACGTTCCCACACTTTACACCAATTTGTTCGCTTGTGGACAGCCTCGCGACTCCTCCTTTGGGAGGATCGGCACGGCTCTCCTCGGTCTTATTCATTATGGCGAAAGCACCCTGCACCTGTCTTTTAGCCGTCTACGCTTTGGTGCAACTGAGCGTAAATTTTCCGCGCGAGCGTCTCCGAAATCCCATCCACACGGGCGATTTGCTCGGCACTCGCGTTTTTCAATTGTTTCATCCCGCCAAAGTGCCGCAGTAGGCTCGCGCGACGCTTAGGTCCCACGCCCTCTAAGTCTTCCAATTGGGACGTTTGACGGGTCTTGGAGCGTTTGGCACGCATCCCTGTAATCGCAAAACGGTGCGCTTCGTCACGCACTTCGGCAATGAGCATTAAGGCGCGCGACATCGTCCCCAACACCAAGGGTTCACGGCGCACCCCATCGATTTCGGGAAAAACAAGGGTCTCGAGCCCCGTTTTACGCCCTTCCCCTTTGGCCACGCCCACGATCACCGAAAGGTCTAACCCCATCTCGGAAAACACCTGACGGGCCATTTCGACTTGCCCCTTACCCCCGTCCACGAGCACGATTGTCGGGAGTCGTGCTTCGCCGCGCGTCACGGGTTTGTAGCGACGCTCTAAGACTTGACGCATCGCCGCGTAGTCGTCGCCCGGTTCAATCCCGGTGATATTAAAGCGCCGATAGAGCGAGGACTGCATACGGCCTTCTTTATAGACCACGCACGAGGCTTGCGTCGCTTCGCCCTGGGTGTGCGAAATGTCAAAGCATTCGATCGAAATCGTCAGCGGATCGCCCCCTTCGGGCTCGATCCCAAGCGCCTCAATTAACTCTTTGAGGCGGGTCATTTGGTTGCCTTCTTCTTGTAGGTGCCGCAGTAGCGCCAACTTCGCCCCGTCGCGGGCCATTTCTAACCAACGACGACGCGCTTCACGTGGCTCGGTCACGACCGTCACGCGCCGTTCGGCCCGGGCGCTTAAGCCCTCTTCGAGGCGCTCGACCCACGCGCGACGCGCGTCCCCTTCGAGCCCCTCGGCGTCCACAATCACCACCGTCGGGATCGGCACGTCTTCGTAGTGCTGCTCGATATAGGCTTCCAAAATGTCGGTCGCCTCCGGCATCGTGGCCTCCGCACGGGTCGCAATTTTCGGAAACACCGGGCGATCCCCTAAGTGGCGCCCCCCACGCACCATCGCGAGGTTCACACATGACACCCCGCCCGAAATGGCGCACGAGAGAATATCCGCGTCCACATCGCCCCCGGTGGTGTCGATCACTTGACGCTCTTGGAGGGTGGTGAGTGCGGCAATACGGTCGCGGTAAACGGCCGCCTCTTCAAAGGCCCAGCGCTCGGAGGCGTCTAGCATCTTCGCACGGTAGCGCTCGATCACCTCTTGGGTGCGACCTTCTAAAAAGTCAATCGCGCGCTCGACATCCCGCGCATAGTCCGCTTGACTGATTTTCCCGACGCAGGGCGCCGTACAGCGGCCAATTTGCCCTAAGAGGCAGGCACGATCACGGTTTTTAAAGACCGAATTCTCGCAGGTCCGTAGCCCAAAGACCTTTTGCATGATCTGAATCGAATCGCGCACCGCGCTCGCATTGGGGTAGGGGCCAAAAAAGCGCGAGGCCTTATCCACGCCCCCACGGTAGTAGGAGAGTCGTGGGAAGGTTTCGGGCCCAAGTTTGATATAGGGGTAACTCTTGTCGTCACGAAACAGAATGTTGTATTTGGGCGAGAGCGTCTTAATGAGGTTATTTTCGAGAAGTAACGCCTCGGCTTCGCTACGTGTCACGGTCGTCTCTAAGCGCGCAATCTGGCTCACCATAATGGCGATACGGGGCGACAAGCCATGCCCACGAAAGTAAGAGAGCACGCGCTTTTTTAAGTCGCGCGCTTTCCCGACATAGAGGCACCGCCCGTCGCGGTCAAAATAGCGATAGCACCCGGGCAGATTAGGGAGCGTTTTTAAGTCGTTCTCGAGTTTTGCGAGTAGCGCTCCGTCGTCTAAGGGCTCCTCGGGCAACATCACGACCAAGTCGTCGGTGCCAGGGGACGATGCCCCGGGCGTGGGGGCGTCCGTGGGGGCCCCCTTCGTCGTCTTTACCGTCGCTTCGTCGTTCGTTCGTTGCATGCCGTCCTCACTATGGGTTCGTGGGCGATCAGAGGCCCAAAATCTTCGCCTTTTCGCGATCAAATTCCTCTTGCGTCAAGATCCCTTTGTCGAGCAAATCCTTGAGCTGGATGAGTTGCGGATACTTTTCCGTGATCGACATCGGTTTGGCGGTGCTTGCCGTGTCCGCTTTACTGTCGCTCTTCGTCTCGGCTTTGACGTCGGCTTGCGTAGCGGTGTTGGCGGGCGCAGCCGTCTCCGCCTTGGTATCCGCCTTCGTTTCCGCCTTCGTTTCCGCCTTTACATCGGCCTTAGCATCCGTCTTGACCGCGTCCGCCGTTATGCCGTTCGCCGCCTCAATCGCCTTGGCGGTAAGACCCGCGTCCGCACGAATCTTGTTGCCCA
>CAJJMF010000164.1 GCA_905192805.1 uncultured Sutterella sp.
CTCATACTCCTGCCTTGCCCACCAAAGCGAACACTGCTCTTTGTAGTCTGCATAGCGCATGCTAAAGCTCCTTACCTCACTCTCGCCATTGTCATCGCATCCAGCAAGTATAAAAAGTCGCCGTGAAGCCACCCTATAGGAAGAAACCCTCATGAGATCCGTATGAGTACGTATCGCATGCCCTACATCAAAGCACACCGTTAACATTCAACGCGTTAGGGCCCCAAGGATAGGGCAGGGAGAGCCTTGATCTCGGCGAGCTAACGTGGGTTAAAGCGCCCGAGTGGGGTGCAGCCTAAAGCGAGGCAGAGGTCGTGGGCTCGTGGTCACTTGTTCAAAATAGGCGTCTTTTCGATAACCATACCCAAACATCGATTCGATCACCATTTCCCATACCACTAAATCATCCGCAACGCTTTGATAATAGTCCTGAATGTCTTTAGGCGTAGATTGAGGGAAATAATGCTCACCGATGAGTGCAAGGATCGCCTGTTTGCGCCGTACGGTCTTTACTTCCTGCATCCTTGCTCGGCATTCCACGATAACGCGGGCGAACTGTGGCAGAGAATCATACACCTCACGTCCCGAGCGCCCCCACTGATCTATCGGGTCATCTGTCGAGGACACACACTCATCCATCGTCTCACCGATCGAGGACGCAAACTCAGGCAATCGGCTCCAGCCTTGTAGAAACATGATCACGTTGGGTGACATGCGTACGTGCTGATAAAACTCCGCATTCGTTGGGCCCACCGTATGGGCATAAAACTTGTTATCTTCGCGACTATAGGCCATGCTCAGCGGGTAAGCGTAGTAGCGCTGGTCATGCGAATAGATTATCCAGAAATTTGGCGATTGGACCGTCTGATGGATTTCCTCAGAGCTTAACAGTGCACAATCGGCCTCGTTCAGATCCGTTTCTAATATCATGCTGATTTCCTTATTGAAAAAAAGTAAAGAAGGCACGGAGGATTGGAATCCTCACTGGCCGTAGCGCTTATTGAAGGGCTTGGCGTCCGCCATATCCGTGTGCGCCTATCTACGTCGATTGACGTACAAACTAAAAAACGCCCGAGTGGGGCGCATGCAACCACGATACGGATAGCCCCTAAGGCGTCTTCGCCTCGTGTGACGCGTTTCGTCACACATCGCACACCAGGCATTCATCGGACGTTTTCTCTGGCGGCGACGTTCAGCGCACGATGCGAAAAGCGGACACGGGCTACGCGCTAAGCGGCGTATTGCGACACGTCAGCGCGAGCGCTTGGTGAAAGTAGTAGAGCGCCCGTTTCGGTTGCCCACCGAGTTGATAGCGTTCATCCACCCCCACCAAAGCGAACACTGTTCTTTGTAGTCTTCATAGCGCATGCTGTCGCTCCTTACCTCACTCGCTTCATTGTCATCGCCTTTAGCAAGTGTAAAACGTCGCCGTGATGTCCCCCTATAGGAAGAAGCCCTCACGAGATCCGTATGAGTACGTATCGTATGCCCTACAGTAACTTCCCCTTTAACGTTCGACCCTTTGAGGTCCCCAGAGATAGGGCAGGGTGAGCCTATCCCTGGAGACCTTGACCTTGGGGGTTAATTTGGGTGAAAAAAAAGCGCCCGCGTGGGGCGCAACGTAAAGCCAGACTGAGGTCGTCGGCTCATGGCCAATTGTTCAAAATAGACGTCTTTTCGATAGCCAGATCCTCGCATCGATTCGATCGCCATTTCCCATACCACCAACTCATTCGCAACGCTTTGATAGTAGTCCTGAATGTCCTTAAGCGTGGCTTGCGGAAAATAATGCTCACAGATGAGCGCAAGGATCGCCTGTTTGCGCTGTACGGTCTTCACTTCCTGCATCCTCGCCCAGCATTTCACGTGAACGTGGGCCAAACGCGTTCGCACATCCATCGTCTCACCGATCGAGGACACACACTCAGGCAATCGACACCAGTCGCGTAGCGTCACGCATACGTTGGGTGAGGTGCGTACGTGCTGATAAAACGGCGCATTCGTTGAGCCCACCGTATGGGCATAGAGTTTTTTATCCACGAGGCTATAGACCATGCTCAACGGGCACCCGTATTTGTGCGGTTGCTCGAGCGAAGTGACTAACCAAAACTGTGCCCATTGGGCCACCCGCTGCACTTCCTCAGGGCTTAACACCGCGTCATAGAGAACCCGATGGGCCTCATTCACATCGTTTTCTAACATCATGCCGATTTCCTTATCGAAAAAAGTAAAAAAACGGCACGGAGGATTGAAATCCTCACATGCCGTAGCGATCATTGAAGGGCTGAGGGTCTGCCAGCCCGATAACGACCCTTCGTGTGTGCTCGCCTTGTCCGACGTGCAAACAAAAAAGCGCCCGAGTTGGGCGCATGCAAACACGATACGGATAGACCCAAAGGCGTCTTCGCCTCGTGTAACGCGTTTCATCACGCATCGCACACCAGGCATTCCTCGGACGTTTTTCTGGCGGCGACGTTTAGCGCATGATGCGAAAAACGGACACACAATGGGCGCCTATATAACGAACGCTTGAGACCCGCGTTAAACCTAACTTTTTGAAATCACGATAAAATGCTGTACTTAAGCGGTTTTTTAAGCTATTACTGTGTGCATTGATTTGATATAAATCAATTTTTGATCAAAAAGGGCTGCGCAACCAGTGTCAGTAACTGCCACACAGAGCGCCATTGGCACGGTAGTGACACATAAGAAACGACGAGCTCCGTCGCTGGGGAAAGGAACGACAAGACGTGAAAAAGTGAGACTGAAGGCAATCGAAAGGAAGGAGGGAGAACATTAGCAGAGGAGGGGTGGAAGGGAGGGCTCAAGACGATTTGAGCTCAAAAGTGTCCTTTTGAGCTCAATGTGTTTTAGGGTTTAAGCTTTGCCGCCCGGCGTCACGATCGTGATCGAGCCCCCATCGTCTTCAGGGAAGACCTCAGGGTTACGTTCGCCTCCCTCTTCGACGCCGTCTTCGTCAATGATGACATAGCCCGAGAGGTTCGGACGGAAGCACCGGTAAAGGAGGTACTTAAGGCCAATTTCGTTACCCGCCTCATCGGCGGCTTCGAGTAGGGCACGGTTATCCCAGCCCACCACGTCAAGATACGCGTACTTGTCGCCTAAGGCACGACCCACGATCTGCACGGCATCGCTGCCTGCCTTTTCCATGATCTTGGTGGCTAACAGGTCTCGCATCAGGGCAGCCTTTAAGCGAGCACTGTCTTTGTCGGACGTCTCATCGACTTTCACGAGCAGCATCCCTGCGACGGCGCCATCGTCGGCCAAATCGTCAAATTCGCCAAAGTCATGCTGGTACCAACCCCAGATGAGTTCGTGCGTGGCAGTCTCGCCTTCGAACACGTCCCAACGATAGAACCCTTCGACCACATCCATTTCGTAGCGTAAGGTGCGTTCCACCGTTTCTTTAAGGGTCTTGGGTGTGGCATCGTATTCTTTGGCCATCACGTCGGCCAAGTCAGCAAAGTCATACGTGGCCACATCGTCCGAGGCATGCGGCTCCACTTTGATACTCGAGACGTAGTAGTTCATCGTCGCATCGCCCACCGCAAAGGAGAGGAGGTTATAGAGTACCCAGAGCGTTTCGCCGTGGCTCGACTCATCCTCCTTCCACTTCTGTCCCAGCGCTTCATGGTAGAACGTCAGGAGGCACTTATTAATGCGCTGCGTCTGATTGCGTTCCCACGCGATCGAGACGCGGAAATCCTGAATCGAATAGCCCTGGAAGGTAAAGCGTTCGTTTTTAATCGGCTGGCGACCAAAGCGAATCGTCCAGCGCTCGGCGAGGGCAGCGGGCATGGCGCGCTCGATGTAGTACAGACGCAGTGCGGTGGCTTCCATGCGGGTTAAGGGGAAAATCAATTCGGGTTTTCCCCCCATTAATTCCGCGCGCAATTCAAAAATCGGTTCTTTGAGCGCAATACGAAAGACCTCATGCAACTTGGCCATGCAGTCTTGGGAGGTTTCATGATTGAGCGACTCAATGGCGGCCAAGAGTTCCCCTTCGCGCGCCTCAAAGGCTTTCCACATGGCTGCCACGCGTTCCTTAAAGGGTTTCGCAGGCAACAGCGACAAGTGTTCAGAATGCTCGATAAAGTCCTTCGTATCTTGGTCCCCGGGGAGCGCCTCGAGCGCCTGATCAAAGTAGCACGTCGCACGGTGTGGCAAATCGAGGTAGTAGTAAGCAAAGCCCACGCGGTAATTCCAACGGTGATCGTGTTCTAGGGCCGCTTCGTGGGGAAGCAACACCGAGAGGGCTTTACGGAAGTAATCGAGCGCTTCCGGTGTGTCGTGGCCGTTAACCGCTCCCAGGTTATTGTAGGCGCGGCCTAACTCACTACAGAGTTCAGGAACGTCTTCGTAGCCAGGGAACGCAGTGAGCAATTCAACGATTTTGTCGTATTCTTCGGAATCGGACCATGCTTGGCACTTGGCAAGTAGTTCTTCGTACATTCGTTTGGATCTCCTCTAGGCATCGCCACTGGGTTTAAACGCCGGCGGCGTTGGTCTGGGCGATACCGGTAAAAACGTCTGAGTATTATCACACACTTGAGCGTGCTCTCGCTATGCTTTCCGGGGTGGCTTAGCCAAAAATACCGCTCGAGGTCTTAGGGGAAAACGCTACCATGGGCGTTGCCTCGGGCCAGCGCTCCCGCTGCAACACCCAGGGACTATGCGAGCGAGCGGGTTGCTGAGGGTCAATCTGAGCGATCGCCACCACCTCGTCGGCTAAGAGGGGCGCCACCCGGACTGTATTGGGATCCACCCAATCGTAACGATCCTCTGAGACGTGTGAGAGAAAATGGGTATAGGGCATGCGCACCACGTCGTGTCCAAAGACGTTTTGAAAGAGCACCTCCCAGGTGAGGGTCGACTCGTCTAAGCTCCCTTTACTGTGCGTGAGCGCATCCCGCATCACATAGGGAGTGACGGGGAAGAGTTGCACTTTGTGGCACTGCGCAACGAAAAGGCCCGCAGGTGCGTTATCCGTTGGCGCTTCAAATTTCAACCGCACTCCTTTGCCACTTTCAAAGCGATGGCGTAAGAGTTGGGAAAAACGCTGCACGGGGTCAAACCCCGCAAAGACCCAGTCCAAGTCCGCGCGCTCAAAGGCCACATCGTGCCAGCGTCCCACCGTGGGAATCAAAAAAAACGGGGCTTTTTGCGTTTGATGGCGCAGTGCTCGTAAGGAGCGCAACGTCAACGATTGCCAGGGAAAATCCCGCGTAAAGCGTTCAAGGGGCAAATTCACCGGTCGATCCGACCCCATTTCGTACGTAATCTGGGGCACTTTATAGGCGTTGGTAAAGCGCACGATAAAGCCAATGAGGGATTGCCAGTCGTCTCGGGTGGTGGGTAAATTCACGGTGATTTGGTAGCTCTTATGCGCCAAATTCCAGCGTAAATAAAAGGGCTGTGTCGCGTCCACATGGCTCATGGCCATCACGCCGCCCGAGCGCAGTACCCACTCTAAGGGCGTGGCCACGGGCAAGTTTTTCGTCGACACATCGCGCACCCCCGCCTCGAGCCGTAAGAGGGCGTCGATCGTCACGTCGCGCGGGGCAACGGGAGACTTGAGATAGAACCTAAACTCCGCAAAAATTTTATAAACAGCAAAAAATAATTCTTTATC
>CAJJMF010000165.1 GCA_905192805.1 uncultured Sutterella sp.
TTGTGAATACCGTCTCTCGTGTGAGAGAGTCTCACGCGCCGTGCTGAATCGGTCGACTAAATAAAGTAAAATTAAAGAGCTCTTTTAGATAAACTTAAAATGAATGCGCCCATAGTGAGCCGTTCAACACACTCCCACTCATGAAAACCGAACCACTCAACCTCTATGCGATCGATGTGTTTTGTCGTGTCGCGGAAAAGAAATCCTTGAGTCAAGCGGCCAAAACGCTTGGCATCACGCCCTCGGCCGTCTCGCAGACCCTTGCCAAACTCGAAGCCGATTTGGGCGTCGCGCTTTTTGAGCGCAGTGCACGACCCATAACGCTCACCCCCGAAGGCAAAATCTTGCGTGAGCACGGTTTAGGGCTTCTGGGGGACGCTGAAGCGCTTCGTAAGCGACTCACCTCGCACACGCTCGCCAGCATGCATTTGCGTCTGGGGCTAAGTGAATCGGTGAGTGCGACGATTTCGCCGTGGGTGATTCGGGCGCTCTCCGAGAAAGTTCAAACGCTCTCCTCGCGCACACTCTTGACGAAGCCGCTTTTCGACGCGTTGCGCGACGATGAACTCGATGTGGCGATTCTGCCCGATGGACGACTCACTGAAGACCGTTGGGAGCGTCGAGCGCTCTACGAAGAGCGATTTTTACTCATTCGCGGGCAGGGCATTGCGCCCATTGAACGCTGGGAGGATTGGGACGCGCTTCGCGAGCATCCGTTCATTTGCTACGATCGCGCCGAGAGCTCAGACCAAATTGAGATGGAGCGGATTTTGCGTCGTTTTAATGGGCAACCCAAGGTGCGAATTCCGGTGGCATCGAGCTATGCGCTCGTGGGACTCGTGGCCGAATTGGATGCCTGGAGTGTGGTGCCTGCGACCAACATTTGGTGCGGTCGTCAATTTGCCCGTGCCGTGACGATTCAACCGTTGCCAGGGAACGTTTCCCACGTGCGCACCATGTGGGCCTTAAGTGATGCAGCGCACTTTAGCCAAACGACCCAATGGGTGGCGGACGTCGTGAACGATGTGATGACAAAACACATGCTTCCCGAACTCGCACGCGTCTCGCCGCTTTTAAGCACGTCGGTGCGGCTTTTGCACGGTTAATGGGAAAAGAACGCGTCCAAGCAGGATGACCGTCCCACTTGAACGCGTTTCACTCACCACTGACAGAGGTGAATTAGAAGGGAATCCGTAGGCCAGCGTTCACTTGCCAGTTTTCTTGGAAGGCGCTCCCAGTGGAGCGCTCCACGTCCACGTGCCAAGTGCTTGCTTTCCCGAGCATGCCCTCGATACCGAACCCATAGACCCAACGGTGGTCTTTAAAGTTGGTTCGGTAGGTGTTGTGCCCATTAAAGACAATGTCGGTATCGGCTAACCATTCTTTTTCCCAGAAAAGTTTCCCGTAGAGGGTCCAGGGTTTTCCGCTGGATGTGGTAAAGCGTCCCTCCACCGTGCTGCCCAACATCGTAAGAAGGCTATCGTAGCCACGGGTGTCCCCCGTAAGGCCCGAACTACTGACCGCGCGAGTTGACCCAAAGCGGGTATAGCCCACCAGGGCCATCGGTTCGAGAACGACCGTTTGGGTGAGGGGGATTTGTCGCCCCACGTTCCACGTGAGTCCCCAGTAGGTGTTGTCAATGTCTCGCGCTTTCACACTCATCCCACGGGTGTCGTGCGTGTCAAACTTCGATTCGACGCGACCCACGCGCAGTACCAGATCGCTAAACGTGCGGTTTTCACTCAAATACGTCCAATAGAGCCCGCCCTCGAGCCCCGTGCCTTTCACAAAGGCCGGAGCCGGGTGTTGGGTATCAAAGCGACTGTAGGCGAGGTAGCCACCCACGAGACTCTTTTCCCCGACACGGGTATCAACGCCCACTTTGGCGTGGGCGAAATTCACGTCCCACGCATCCTGCGTGAGCGTGGGTTTCACTCGCCACTCGGTGCCACTTAACTTCACCCAGGGCGTCGCTTTGTTGTCTAAAGGTTTAAACGTATGAATGTCACCCAAACGTTCCCGTAAGGTTTCTAATGGCATCATCGCCGCTAAATACTGTACCGACGCCGTACTCACCACGCCCTTAGCCGTATCCGTAAAGTCGGGGAGGGGGTCAGGTTGTGGTTCGGGTGTGGGTTCAGGATCGGGATCCGGTGTCGGTTCGGGTTCCGGTGCGACGCGTCGTGGCGCCAAATACCAGTTGTTGGGGTTCGTGTCGGCGGCGATATCGGTCACGATCGTCGGCGCTGTGGCTTCGGCGTCGTTGGTGCCTTCCTCAGTGGTGGATTCCACGGCCGCCGCACGGGCTACTCGACGACGGGCGTTGGGGGAGGGCGTTGTGTCCGCAGTCGAATCCGCCGCGGGGTCGGCGTGATCCGAGGCATGCTCCGAGGCATTGTCGGACGTGTGCTCCGCGCTCTCGTCGGTTGTCGCGCCCGTGAGCGTTGCATACATCGCCTTGGCGTCGTTCGTTTTCACGACGTAGTACTTTAATTCACCGACTTCGACCGGGGGGGTGGCTTCTTTGAAGGTTGCCTTAAACGCGTCACTTGTTTCCCCGCCCACGGGTTCCACGACTTTGATCGGGACACCGGTCGCGATGGCACCGGGTTGGTTATGAACAAGAAGCGTATGGTTCCCAGTACTTGCCTCTTCGATCACGAGAATTTGCCCGAGGTTTGTTTCGGTATTGACATCCAAGACAATCGTCCCGCCCTTGCCCTGAAGGGCTCGAGTGTAGAGGAACGCCTGACCGAGTGTGTCGCTCCCATCCGCGCCTTGGGCACTACGAAGGTCCACGAGACCCTGCTTTTGAAGGGTTAACGTGTTGACATGGGATGTCGGCCCAATCGCTTGCCACTGCGCTGCGTTTTCGAGCGTTATATCGATCACGCCGCCCGTGGCTTGATCAGGTTGCATGGACATGTGGGCGATCTGGTTATTTTGGATCAGATGAATATCCACTTTACCGCCGTTATCGGCATAGCCCAACCCTGTTAATTCGGTGGCTTGCGTTGGATGCACGTTAATGAGCGCATTGGTGCCAAGACTTGCCATCAAGGCGCCGTCCGGCATCATCAGCGTGCCTCCGCCCGTAAAGTCAATGGTTGCACTTTGGGCATTGTCTTCCGCCGAAGCAAAGAGGAGGGCAGAACTGCTTCCCGCACTCTCAATCGCGCTCGTGACGGTCCACCCGAGGGCGACCTTGGTAGACCTCCCGTTGCCCGAAGCGGTGGCCCTCACCCCTTGGTGTAAGAGCTTAGTTGTGATAGTCACATCTTTTAATTGAGCATCAATACTGCCGCCAGCACTACTACTAAACTCCGCCATCGTGGCACCCACGGGGGAGGTGGACTTAAACGTTAAGGCCTCGCTCACGATGACGTTTTGCTGACTGTTGGGTTCCGTAGCAAAGAAGTAGAGCCCAGTGGGAGCGCCCGCTTCCATTTTAAAGTGCATCTCGGCACGGTTTAGTTGTGTCGTGGTTTCAACGCCTGCTTTGTTGGTCAACGCTATCCCATAAGCGGAACTCGCGTTCGGGGCATCGACGTTGATCACGAGTTCGTTAAAGGTATTGTCGAAATGTTGGACGTAGGAACTACCCGCGGCGAGCGAACCGTAAACACCGTAGTACCCTCCCGAGGCTTCTCCCGTAGGATCTTCCCAGAAGCTAAGGTCGGTTTTGCCAGCCATCGCTAAACGGGTATTGCCGTAGAGATAGAAGCCTACCCCATAGGTTTGATCAGCGGTTGTATTGTTGGTTTCAATCGTGACGCGATACGTGGAGCCTTCCGCGTTAGAGAGAACCAGTTTACCCACTTCGCTCGGTTCGCTCACGTTATTCCAGCTCGCCAGACGGGAACCGTAGACCCAGCCCGGGGCGCCTTTTTGAGCTTGAAGGTAAAACGTTGCATTGTTTTCGAAGTGGTATTTCACATCGTTGGTGGTCAAATTTTTCCCTTCGACGTTTAACCCATAGGCGGAATTGACTTCGGTCGTAATCATTTTCACATCGACCCTGTCTTTGGCCGTGAATTGCGTGACCCCACCAAAGAAGTTTTGTCCTCGAATCCCCTGAGGGTAGGTTTTGTAGCTGACTTTAGGCGACGTGCTGTAAAAGAGAATGTCAACGGGCTTTAAGGTGGTAACCTGGAAGACGACGTCGCGAGCGGGCGCATCGAGCACAATGGCCCCATGGCCTCCCCCCGTATCCACATTCTTAAACGACTGAATGTCAATGTCTAAAGCGGTGTCCACTTGGATGTGGGAGCCATCCGGACGTGGGGTGGCCTCGTAAAAATTGATCCCTTTGTTGTTGAGTGCACGGTTACTGTCATCAGGACGCTCGACAATGTGGAGTGTTCCCCCTGTGATGGTCCAGCTCCCTGGATCCGCATCATCGGCATCGGCCGAAATGTATAGAGCCGCTGAATCATCGGATGCCGTCACTTCCGAATTGGCGTTATAGCCATGGTAGCCCACGACCCAGTCGCCAGGGAAATCCGTTCGGTGTTCGGTGTTGATAGTCAGGGCAAGCCAATTGTTGTTGACCGCAAAGGGTTCTGCATAACGATCGACGTACTCGTAGGTGAAAGCAAAACTGGGGGCGCTTAAGGCAAGGAGAGTAGCACTCGTGAGGAGCGACAGCGCAAAGCGCTTTAAGGAGGAGCAAGACCGTTGAGAGGCGATAAGACGTTCGCGTATGGGTGGCGGGGTATCCAAGCAGCGGGACGCGAGTTTGTGCCCATTTGACAGTGAAAAATGATTCGTTCGATGACAACGTGACGCGGGACGTCGGGAGTTGCCAAGCTTGGTCTGTTGGTCAGTACACATAGCAACACCTGTGAGACAAGGTAAATAATTTAATAAATAAATATTGATTTAAAATCAACTTAAAGTTGCTGTTACAGAGGGTTGTCGCTATATTTTGGGGTAAATAAGCAATGGTAACAGTTTAATTATAAGTCAGTATACTAATAAATAAAAGAAAAAATAGTATTAATAAAAAAGTGATACACGTAGTGATACGGAATTTCAGTCTTAGAGAGGATTGTCGCGTATGGACAACACCCAAGTGAGTGAGTAGAGGGCATTCGTGTTGCCGATCAAGCGAATGCCCTCATTCGTCGGTTGAGGGTTAGAACGGGATACGCAATCCCGCGTTCACCTGCCAATCTTCGCGAAGTACGTTCCCGGTGGAGCGTTCGACATCCACGTGCCACGTAGTGGCTTTCCCGAGCGTGCCTTCTGCACCCAGTCCGTAAACGAAGCGACTGGCCTTCAATTTCACGTCGTAGGTGTTAAAGTCATTAAAGGTAATGGCGTTTTTCGCTAACCATTCCTTTTCCCAGAACGCTTTGGCGTAGAGCGTCCAAGCATTCCCTTTGTCGCTCACCATGCGCCATTCGGCTGTTGTTCCCAACATCGTGAGAAGACTATTAAAGCCCTTCGTTTCGGCATGAAGCCCATGGTCACTACGGCTTTCAAAATCTGCAAAGCGGGTGTAGCCCACGTAAGCCATCGGTTCAAAGACGACGTGTTCGGTCACGGGGAGTTGACGACCCACGTTGAGCGTCACCCCAAAGTAGTGGTTATGCAAAACGCGTGCCTTGACCGCAGCGCCGCAGGAATCGAG
>CAJJMF010000166.1 GCA_905192805.1 uncultured Sutterella sp.
TGCCGACAGCGGCGAGACCGCCACTGTCAGCGACTATGTGAGCCAGAAAACCATTCCTCATCAAACGCCTGTTGAACCGCCTGACAGTCGACGGATTGGGTTTTGTATAAGGGTAAGGTTTTGATCATGTCGGCCTCGTCTGAATCAGTGAATAGGGCATTCCCAGAAAGGAATGACCGATAGGTCAAGAGGCATTGGGGCAAAGCGAAAGCGGGTGTGGGATGTCCGCCCGTGTGGGTTTGTCGTTCGAAGGTAGAGTCTACGTTCACGTCCCTGACAATCTCACCATAGCACAGTGCGAAAGGATTGTCAGAGTTAGGACGAGGAAAAATGTGGGTGTAAAACGAGGAGCGCTAGCGCTTAATGGGATGGTCAAAAGATCACAAACTGCCTGTCTTTTTCAAAAAACGGATGCAGAAAAGCAAAAAGCTCGGCTGCATCTTGCCGAGCTTTTTCGCCTTAACCATAGATCTCAAGATTACTTGAGCTTGGTTTCCTTGTAAACCACATGCTTACGAGCCACGGGGTCGAACTTGGAGATTTCCATCTTCCCAGAAGAGTTCTTCTTGTTCTTCGTCGTGGTGTAGAAGTGACCGGTACCGGCCGTGGATTCAAGCTTAATCTTTTCGCGTGCACCTTTCGCCATGGTGAATCTCCTATTAGATTTCGCCGCGGGCGCGAAGGTCCGCTAAAACCGCATCAATACCAATCTTGTCGATCGTGCGAAGGCCCGCCGTCGTCAAACGCAGACGAACCCAACGGTTTTCACTTTCAACCCAGAAACGGCGATACTGCAGATTGGGCATGAAGCGACGCTTTGTTTTATTGTTCGCGTGCGAGACGTGATGGCCGACCATCGGCGACTTCCCGGTGACTTGACACACTCGTGCCATCTCTAACTCCAGTCTAAATTTGAATAAAATCATCTCGCAGGCCAAGGCCTCAAACAGAGTAAAGGCGGCCACGCGAGCGCAGAAAAATTGAAATTATACGCCAGAACATTCTGAGGTTCCACCGAAACAAGCATAAAAAATCCTCGCTACGGCTGGTTTAGCCCCACAGTGTCAGTACAGGGAAACCTGAAACAGCTCAAGAGATTCAAGCGTGGAGCGCATTCTACATGGTTTTTTTCGCCTTGTGTTGCGAAAACGCGAAGTTTTTTCAAGTTTTTTGGGCTGACCTTTACGGATCCGGTGCTGGCGCAAGGCTCAAGTCTTCCAGATCGGAGGCCGCAGAAATCGACCCAAATGGCGGGTTTCGCCACTGAGGTAAGTCGGTTAAAATGCACAGCAACAATCACATTGTCTGATCACGGAGTCGTTCCCTAACCCCCTTACACGGGCTGGACGGACTTTGGGTCAGCGAGCTCTGGAAACAAAGATTATGAAAATTTTGCTTGCCCAACCCCGAGGATTCTGTGCGGGTGTTACCCGTGCGATTGCGATCGTTGAGCGTGCGCTACTGATTTATGGCGCTCCGATTTATGTCCGCCATGAAATTGTGCATAACCGATCCGTGGTGAATAACCTTCGCCAACGCGGGGCAGTGTTTGTGGATGATTTGGCAGAGGTACCTACTGGGGCCACCGTGGTGTTTTCAGCCCATGGCGTCCCGCGTAGTGTGAGCGAAGAGGCGCAACGTCGTGGCTTACGCGTATTTGATGCCACCTGCCCCTTAGTCACTAAGGTCCACCGTGAAGTGGGACGTATGCGTGAAGACGGCCGCCGTATTCTGATGATCGGTCATGCGGGACACCCCGAAGTGGAAGGCACGATGGGGCAAGTGAAGGATGGGATCGAACTCATTGAAACCGTTGAAGATATTGAGGCGCTTCCCTATGGCGACCAAGATCAATTGGCGTATGTGACGCAAACGACGATCAGTGCCGATGATAGCCATGACATGATTGAGGCCCTCCGTAAGCGCTTCCCGCTGATTCATGAACCCAAGCAGCAAGACATTTGCTACGCCACACAGAATCGACAAGAGGCAGTGAAACACCTCGTTCGCGCAGGGGTCGATTTGGTCTTGGTGATTGGCTCTGCGACGAGTTCTAACTCCAATCGCTTACGCGAAGTGGCAGAACGAGAAGGAACTCGTGCGTATTTGGTGGATTCAGCAGAACACGTCAACCCAGAATGGTTTAAAGACGTGAAGTCGGTTGGGATTACGGCTGGCGCTTCTGCCCCTGAAGAGTTAGTGCAAGGGGTGGTGCGTTATTTAGTGGAAGAGCTCCATGCCGAACCTGCTGTGGCTCTCGAGGGGGTAGAGGAAAATGTGGCCTTCCCGCTCCCGAAAGGACTCTGGGAAAGTGATATCCCGGAGGCGCAGGAACAATAACCTCGTTTTGGCTCGTCGTGGGCTTCTGGGAGGGAGTCGTGCGCGATCCAGATATTGACTGAAGGAATGATTAGATTATGGCAAAAGAAAAACACCAAAGCCTGACACCAGCCACTCAATGGCTCAAGCAGCATGGCATTACGTTTGAAGAGCGTAGCTATGACTATGAAGAGCATGGGGGTGCCTTACAGGCGGCCGAGGCGTGTGGCATTGATCCTCATCATGTAGTGAAAACGCTCATCATGGAAGATGAGCATGCCAAGCCTTTGGTGGTGTTGATGCACGGTGACTGTGACGTGTCAACGAAAAATTTAGCTCGACAGATTGGTGTCAAGCAGGTAAGCCCATGTAAGCCTGATCAGGCGCAGCGCAATTCGGGCTATATGGTGGGTGGCACGAGCCCCTTTGGGACACGTAAAACCATGCCGATTTATGTGGAAAAAAGTATTTTAGACTTAGATCACATCTTTATTAATGGGGGGCGACGCGGCTATCAAGTAGGTATTTCCCCATCGGTATTACTCGAGCCACTCGGAGCGAAGCCTGTGGAGTGCGCCATTGATAAACAACACGGTTAAGCCTGAGCACCTAACCACAATAAAGGCCAGTCACGTCACATAGACGCACTGGCCTTTTTCTTGTGGTAGCTCTCGGAAGGCTTAGTACGCATCGAGCGCCCAGCGCGGACGAACGCCAAAACTGCGTTGCGCTTTTAGCGCCTTGCGCTCCTCCTCACTCATGGCTTGTAGCCGTGCGAGCCCAGCCGCAGCAATCATGGCTCCATTATCCGTGCACAGACGTAGAGGAGGGAAGAAAATGGTTCCTTTGCGTTTTTGGACTTCGCGCGTGAGTCGAGCACGAAGTTGGGTGTTGGCGGAAACGCCTCCGGCCACGACAACATTTTTCAGTCCCGTTTGCTTCATGGCTAAGACGGTTTTAGCGGCAAGGACATCCACTACGGCATCCACAAAACCGCGCGCTAAATTACGGCGGAACGTTTCATCGTGCGGATCCGCAGCTTGGTGAACGGCCGTGAGCACCGACGTTTTGAGCCCAGAAAAGCTCATATCCAAGTTGCCCGAGTGAATCATAGGACGGGCTAACTCAATGGCCCCCGATTCGCCTTGATCGGCGAGTTTCGAGACGGCTGGTCCGCCAGGATAGGGTAGACCCAAGAGTTGGGCGGTTTTGTCAAAAGCTTCCCCTGCCGCATCGTCGAGCGTTTGCCCTAGCATTTCATAGTGTCCAAAGGACTCCACCCGCATCAATTGGGTATGCCCACCTGATACGAGTACTGCCAAGAAGGGAAATTCGGGAGCAGGATCCGCTAAGCGGGCAGCTAATAGATGCCCTTCTAAGTGATGAATCCCCAGAACGGGTTTATCCAATGCCCATCCAATCGCATGGGCAACGCAGTTACCGACTAAGAGCGCTCCCGCGAGTCCAGGGCCCTCCGTGACGGCAATCGCATCAATGTCTTCACGGGACGTCTGGGCTTTAGCGAGCACCTCATCAATGAGGGCAATGGCACGGCGAATATGGTCGCGACTTGCCAGTTCGGGCACCACGCCACCGTAGGCTTTGTGCATATCAATTTGAGAGTGCAAGGCATCGGCAAGTAGCCCATCGGTACTGGAGATGAGGGCTGCACCGGTTTCATCGCAAGAGGATTCGAGACCTAAAACCAACATAAAGCGTGAAGAGATTCCTTGGCTGGGTAAAGCCGAGATATAAAAAGAAGTGATTCGCAAAGCCTTCAGGCTGTGCATTAAGACGGCATTTTAGCACCAGCGCTTTTAGGATTAGGGAACTTGGACGCGCAAAAACAGGAAGCGAGAGAAAAAATAGACAATTCCGATTGATTTAGGGGGGCATTTATGAGAGAATCCACACTTCACGTGTTTAGCTTTTCCAAAAACGTAAGCTAAATTCTGCGCTTTCTTAGCCTTGTCCCGGAACCAGACTAAGAAAGTTTTGAGTATGTTTTCCGGGTCATCACATGTTTTTACTGAGGTTAGGGTACTAATGCCTACTATCCGCATTAAAGAAAATGAACCGTTTGAAGTGGCCCTCCGCCGCTTTAAGCGCACCATCGAAAAGTCTGGTCTTCTTACCGAATTGCGCGCTCGCGAATTCTACGAAAAGCCCACCGCTGAACGTAAGCGTAAGAAGGCTGCTGCCGTTAAGCGCCACTACAAGCGTTTGCGCAGCATGATGCTCCCCAAGAAGCTCTACTAATTTTTAGTTTGGCCTCTTAGCCGAGACATCCAAAGAGCGTGAGCTCTTTGTGTGGTGGAAAGCACCACAAACTTTTGACAAATTTTTTCCCTCACGAAGGATGGTGATGATTAAGGACAGAATCCGCGAAGATATGAAGACTGCCATGCGTGCGCATGATGCGGCTAGTCTGAGCACGATTCGTTTGCTCCTTGCCGCGATTAAGCAGCGTGAGGTCGACGAACAGATTGACGCCGACGATGCTATCGTGTTGCAAGTGATTGCCAAGATGGTAAAGCAGCGTCGTGACTCTGTTGAGCAGTATTTGGCGGGCGGTCGTACTGACTTGGCCGAAAAAGAATCTGCAGAAATCAAGCTTTTGGAAGGCTATTTGCCTCAGGGCTTGACCGATGATGAAGTGGCAGTGATCATTGATCAGGCCATTGCCGAAGTCGGAGCAACAGGGATGCAAGCCATGGGTAAAGTCATGGGTCTGGTAAAAGCTAAGGTCGCTGGTCGTGCCGATTTAGGTAAGGTCAGTGCCTTAATTAAGGCGCGTTTGAGTGCCTAAGGCTTTGTCGACATAATCTCGTTTCGCGGGTGTCATAACGACACACAAAATAACGCAGAGATGCCGCTTTTGGAGATTTTCCGAAAGCGGCTTCTTTTTTGCCGCTCGATTCAAGGGGGTGTGCCCACGCCCGATGCGAAGCGCTTCTCAAACGTAACGAAATGCATGCGCTCGCGCCTTTTTGTAAGTAATGTGGCCCAAACGGCGCGGTGAAAGGGAGGACCTTGTGTGTTCCCATCGCCTGAAATTCCTAGGTTGTGAAGCGATCCCCTTTTTCTTTCTCCCAAGACGTGCGGGCGCTTTGCTCCTTCCCTCCCTTAGGTTTGACGAGATACACGGCAGTCAATTGGCCTTCGTGTGTCGGGAGATACGTCGCGTAACATTCGACGCGAAAATAGCAACACCTATCACATCCCGGTCAAAATTTTTATGCCCCGGAAAATCACCCAAAAAATAATTATA
>CAJJMF010000167.1 GCA_905192805.1 uncultured Sutterella sp.
AGGTGAATCGTCTGTCATGCCTGCGTCGGTCTTAGTCAGCGATGAGCCAAACGAGACGCACGATGCGGGGGTGCGCGAAGGTCGCGAGGACAAAGTACGCTCGGAGCGCTCTCGCCGTCGTCGCCGGTCACGCTTTAACCATCGCAAAAAGAGTAACGCCAAGTCGCGCCAACCGATTGATTGAGTAACGCTATGAAGCATTGTGCTTATCTTGCGCTGGGCGCGAATTTAGGTGAACGTGAGCAGACCTTAGAGAGGGCGATTGAGACCCTTTCAACGGTGGTTGATCTCAAAAAAGTGAGTTCGTTTTATCAAACGTCTCCTGTGGATTCGAGTGGCCCGGACTATGTGAATGCGGTCGTATGGGTAGAGACAACGCTCTCGGCCAACGACCTTCTGCGATGCTGCCAGGGCATTGAACAGCAATTTGGTCGAGTGCGTCCCGTGGGTGTGCATAATGCCCCGCGCACGCTCGATATCGATGTGCTCACCTACGATAACGTCACCTCGACGGACCCGCAGCTCACGTTACCTCACCCTAGAATGACCGAACGTTTGTTTGTGATGGTGCCTTTGGCGGAAATTGAGCCTACGTGGCAGGCGCCTAATGGGCGAGGGATTGCTGAGCTTATCGCTGAGATTCGTGAGCGCGATCCGAGTCAACGGATTGAGCGGTGTGCTCCCAGCGAATAAAAATACCGTATTTGTGGTATCGCTCAATAAAGCACTGCACAAACAGAGAACTTATGGCATAATTCTCTTCTCGCAAGAAATTGCGATGACAATTTGACGGTAGCCCGGGTGGCGGAACGGTAGACGCAGTGGATTCAAAATCCACCGATGAACAATCGTGAGAGTTCGAGTCTCTCCCCGGGCACCAATCAGAAAAATAGCGGCTTTGGCCGCTTTTTTTGTGCCTGCGTTTTTTGACGTCTCCTGGCACTGAGCATCCCCGTGGACAGACCATGTCGATCCTCTCCCAGCATTCTCCCTTGTTTGGCGTTACGGCATCGCCCGAGGTCCTCGTTAGGTCAGCATAAAAAAACGTGTGCCAAGTCGAGTGAACCTGACACACGCTTTATGAGGAGCGGACTGATTACGCCACGCTCGGCGTGATCGGGTTGTTGATCAGGGTCCAAGCGAGCGCAAACATCATGACGGCCACCATACCATCAAAGACTTGCCAGGCTCGTGGACTTTTAAAGAGCGGGGCAAGTTGTCGAGCGCCCCAGCCAAGGGAAGCAAACCAGATGATACTGGCCGAACAGGCCCCGATGGCAAACCACCATTTTTGCTCGTTTGGGAAGTGAGTCGACACACTACCGAGTAACACCATGGTATCCAAGTACACACTCGGATTCAGAAAGGTGAAGGCGAGGCACATTAAAATGACCGCTTTTAAGGAATTGCCTTTCGCGTCCGAACTGTTTTGCACCGTGAGTGAACCGCCCCCTTGAAGCATACGCTTGAGGGCCATAACGCCGTAAAAGGCTAAAAAGAGCGCCCCGCCCCAGGTGGCAATCTGCAAAGCGATCGTATGGGAGGCAATCAATCCTCCGATCCCCACGATGCCTAAGGTGATGCAGAAAATATCCGAGACCATACAAAGCAGGACCACGGTCAAAATATGCTCGTCTTTAATGCCTTGACGCAATACGAACGCATTTTGTGCTCCAATGGCCATGATGAGTCCACCACTCATGGCAAATCCTGAAAGTGCCGCGCTGAACGACATAAGTAACTCCTAAACGGTGTTCGATCAAATCGTGAGGAGGATTCTATCTTGCCTTTTTTGTTTAATCAAATTAAACTTTTTTCGGTATCTTTAGAATTTCTTAAGTGAGTACGTGCCATGGCGTTATTAATGAATCCGCAGTTGGAAGCCTTTTTAGCCGTTATTGAAGAGGGTAGTTTTGAGCGAGCGAGCGCTCGTCTTTGCATTACGCCCTCTGCGCTCTCGCAGCGCATTAAGGCACTGGAAGACCGTTTGGGAACGTTATTGATCGTGCGCCAAACGCCGACCAAAGTGACCAAGGACGGGGAGAAATTGCTTCGTCGTGCCAAGTCCATGGCGTTGTTGGAAGAAGAAGCATTGTTGGATTATGAGGTCGCCCACGCTGCAGGGGAATACCGACGCCTCTCGTTGGTGATCAACAATGATTCGTTGTCGACCTGGATTACGCCTGCGATTAGTGAATTTGTCATTAAGGAGCAGGTGGTGTTGGATATTGAGGCCGTTGATGAAAGCGTGGCACTCGAAC
Organism: uncultured Sutterella sp.; assembly: GCA_905192805.1. Classification (GTDB taxonomy): domain Bacteria; phylum Pseudomonadota; class Gammaproteobacteria; order Burkholderiales; family Burkholderiaceae_F; genus Sutterella. The sequence continues at coordinate 2,262 of CAJJMF010000167.1, forward strand.
GGTTAAAAAAGGGGTTATGTGTTGGTGCAGTGACGGCCGAGGCTAGAGCGCCAGCCGGTTGTAAAGTGCGTGCTTTGGGGGCGATGGAGTATGCTGCCGTTGCCTCCCCGCGGTTGATCGCTCGCTATTTATCCCCAACGACCCAAGCGATGCTTCAGAGCGGAAAAGGGTTGACACGTGAACGGTTAGAGGAATGGGCAAATATGCCAGTGATTCACTTTGGACGGGATGATGCACTTCAATATCGCTATTTATCCCAGTGGGGTTTTTCGCCTGAGGATATTCATGGTCCAGCTCACTATATGCCCGGTACCCATGCCTTAACTCAGGCTTGTGAGGCAGGACTCGGCTGGAATATGGCCCCCGTCGATTTGGCGCGAGAGTCGATTGAATCGGGACGGTTGCAGGATTTGTGCCCCTCACGGCACCTTTTTGTCCCACTTTATTGGCAGACCGTTGCGGTCAAGTCGGAACTCTTGGACCAATTGTCCGTCGCACTCATTAAAGCGGCATCCCAGGCACTATATCAGGGGAAACCCTGATAATCTTCCTGAGGATAAATGTAAATTGATTTCTCTGAAAATAGCGGTATTTACGAATAAAAACGCACATAAAGTACACTAAATATATTTACTAAATAATATAGAATTCCCTTAGCTATTTAGGCATTATTTGAATGAGAACCCCGTAGCACAACGCGTTACATTTGCTGAATGAATTTCACACAGGATCGTGAGGGTTTAGAAATAATAGACTTAAGGGATAACTTCTACCGACTCAGCAGTCGCGAAGTTCCTGAATAAGCATGATTAAAGGAGTCCAGTATGCGTAAATTACTATCAGTATCTGTTTTGGCAATTGCCTTAGCTGGACTTACCCAAGTCGCTATGGCCAAACCGAAAGACAGGGTTGTCATTGTGGAACGTCCGGTTCCGCAAACCGTGATTGTGGTCCCAGAAGGGCGTGATCATCCGGTGCATCGTAAGCATCCCGGCAAGGCGAAGGGTCATCACAAACATCATGATGAGACGGTTGTGTACCGCACCTATGAGGAACCCCGTTATGTACGCCGTCATCGTGATGACGATGGCTTAGGGGTAAGTTTCTTTGTGTCCCCCGATACGGTCGCAGGAAGTTTGAATATTCGCTAACAGCCGAGCGTAACGTTTTTTAGTCTCTACGCAGCCTGGCGGTATACCGTCGGGCTGTTTTGTTGTGCCTTGCCGAGACTTCTTACTAGCTGAGCGAAGCAAGAAGGAGTGTTAAGATAACGTTTTCCCCGTACATGAACTCCTGTCGCTTCGCGTTAAGGTACCGCACATAATGTTTTTTCTCTCTCCTTATCGAGCTACGTGGCGTAATGGCCTGAACCAAGGGTTGGGGGCAGTAGTCGCTTTATTGGTTTTACTCAGTGTAGCCCGTTTCATTTTTGTGGCTTACTTTAGTTCGCTCTCACAATACGACTTGAGTGACTTGTTCGCTGTGTTCTGGATGGGGATACGCGTTGACATCAAATGGCTCTCGATTGTGATGATCCCGGCGTGGCTCTTCTGGATCTTAGGCTACCCTTGGAAGGGCATGCGCACCTTAGCCAAGATCTACGGGGCGCTGGCAGGGTTAATGGTGATGACACTGGCCGTCGTGAACCTTGCGTTTTACGCGTTTTATCGCACTCCGATTTCCAACATTATTTTTGGGGTCTTTCAAGACGATACGAAAGCCATTTTGACCACCGTTTGGCAGGATTGGCCCGTCGTATGGCTAACAGGGGGTGTTGTCGTGGCGAGTCTATTGCCGTTGGCGGTAGCTCGGCTACTGAAACACCCCACCCCCTATGGACGGGAGTATTCGCGGGGCGTGGCCGTTTTAATCATGATTTTGGGAACGCTAGCGGTGGCCATGGGGGCGCGTGGTAGTTTGGGTAAATTTCCCCTACGCCTTCAAGATTGGGCGGTGACCTCGAATTCCTTTTTGAATTTCGCTGTTCCCAACGGGATGGCGGCTCTTTATGAAGCGTATCGTAGCCAGCAGACACTGGAGTTAAAGGGAGGTCCAGAAGAAGGGGTTCGTCAATTAGGATTTCGTACGGTCAATGATGCCAAGGCGATCCTAAATACCGTCAAGGTGTCCGCACCCCAAGCCCTAGCTCAGGCTCCGCAATTTGTGATTTTTGCCCTCATGGAATCCATGGGGCGCGACGAATTTGAGCTTGATGGACCACGTAGTGATTCGCTTGGCGCCTTACGTGAAGCGAAAAAATCGGCTGCCGTCTTCTTGCATGGGGTGGCTGTGGGGACGGGCACGTTCCAGTCGCTCGAAGGGCTGTTGTTTGATTCGCCCATTGTCCCGATTACTCAGTCGCGTTATGGCAATAAAACGTTTAACGTTTCCCGTCTGTTGGCCTACAAAAAAGCGGGTTACGAAACGATTTTGCTGACCTCGGGTTCGCCCACGTGGCGTCAAATGGATCCCAACTTCTTACGACAAGGGTTCGATCAGGTGATTGGCGACAAAAGTATTTTGGCCAAGTATCCCGACGCTCAGGAGGGTACCTGGGGGGTGGGTGACGCTTGGATGTTCCGTTATGCCCGAGCGTTGCTACGCGACAAAGCCAAAGAAGGAAAAAAGGTATTCCTCTTTATGCTGTCGACCACCAATCATCCCACGCATATCGTGCCCGACGGCGTCAAGGTGAATCCCGTTGATCCTTCGGGACTGCCGCCCTTTGTGGTGGATGACCGGACAATGAAAATCATGCATGATCGCTTACAGACCTACCAATACTCGGCCAATGCCTTGGGCGAGTTTGTCTTACAGTTGGGCGAGGATGGCTTACGTGATCGGACCGTGATGGTGGCTACGGGGGACCATAATGGGCGCTTACACTATGAACCCACCGGGTATTGGCATCATGCTAATGGGGTACCGATTCTCTTTTGGTTACCGAGCACGGTGGACCTAACGAAGTGGCGCGTCAATACCGAACGTTGGGTGTCACATCGGGATATTTTCCCGACCTTAGGGGCGCTAGCCCTCAATCAAAAAGAGCGCCCCGAGGATGGTCGCAACCTCTTTGCTCCCGAGGATGAACGACCAGCCCAATCGTATCAATCGATAGGCGCTTACGGAATGGCGTTGGGACCTGCTGGAGCGGTGGGACTTGAGGCGAACCGCGTGTTGCGTTGCTATGCTTGGAAAGAGGATGTCTTAACGCCTCTTGATACCTGTACCCCGGCACTGCAACGCATGGGAGACATTGCACGGGCACAGTATGCCCTTCAGGATTATGCGATTCGCTCAGACTTACTGAGCA
>CAJJMF010000168.1 GCA_905192805.1 uncultured Sutterella sp.
GTTCAGCTGTTCAAACGAGGGCTTTGTCCAAGTTTGGATAGATTTGAATAAACGGCAATACGATCGAGACAATCAAAATGGATCGTATCGACTATGAAGGCAGTCCTCCCCCTAATCATAATGTATTCGGACTTCGCGCCACGCCTGACACAGCGCCCGCCAACATCACCCTCAATCAATACACCGCAACCTTATCCGGACAGCGCCCGTATCAAATGGCGGGGGTATTTGTGAATGCGACTGGAACCGAATCGACGGCTCGTGAGATTGAGTCCACGATGTCGATCAACGAACTCACCTTAAGCGTGACGCGTACGCCTTATGAGCGTCAATACCGACAAACTCGACGCTCATTAGGTGCAGGGATTGCCATTCTCAATGGAACGGCTCTCTGGCAACGCAACAGTAAGCACACGATTGAGATGGATGTCACGGGAGCTACCCACATCACGCTTCAAGACAATTTTGACTATCACGACAGTAATGGTCTCAGTGCGACGGACCTGCCGATCGACTGGTATTTTGTGCGACTCGCCAACGCAAAAGGCTCGCAATCCCGTCTCGCGTTGGGCGACATGAACCTGATCTACGGTCAACGAAATGCCGACGACGCGGGCGGACCGACGGGCTTTTCGCTCGACGCTCAAACGGGCGGGAAAAATCAACTCACCGTCACCGGAGCGCTCCAGATCACGCAGAATTCGCCAACCACCTGGCCCACGCTCTTTGAGGCCACCACGGACGCCACGGGGACAACCGCCAACGCAACGGCCGACCTGACGTTTACGGGGTCAGCCGACTTGCGAGGTGTCTTTTTGCGTAACTTAGCGCAAGCGAATCATGCCGGCGCCTCCATCACGCTCGCCCCAGAAGGCGAGACGTTCCTCACGGGTAACCTCGTCTCCTCAGGAGTCCTTAAATTATCTCTCACGGGCAGCAATCAACATTATTGGGGCACGAGCACGTGGCAAAAGGACGTCAATTCGGCGAGTACGCTTGAGGTGTCACTCGCCAACGGCGCCACCTGGCACTATTCCTATGAGCAGGACGGCACCTTTAAGCAGATCGACGACAAAAGTACACTCTCCCGCCTCACCCTCACAGAGGGGATTGTCGACTTCACCAACGCCGATCCTAACGAAACCAACTGGACTAATATAGCGGGCGAAGACGAAACGAAAGCGGTCATGATGACGCAGTCGCTCGAAGGCACGGGGACGTTCCGCTTTGAAGTGGACTTCACCAACGAACGAGCGCAGCGCTTACAAATTGGCCAGACGAGTCAAGGCGCCTTCAAAGTCGAAGTGAAAAATCGTCCGAGTTTCCGGAATTCGAGTGCCAACCCGCAGCCCATTTTGCTCGTGGAAGCGTTGGAGGGGGACATTCATCCTGAACACTATCAAGCGACGTTTTATACCGAGGCGTCTATTGAAGTGGGAGAACTCGAATACAACCTCGCCCGTACTCAAAAGGCCTTTGGCGTCACAGCGAACACGTCGACCGTTCGCCGTCGTCTCGCACGAAGCGTGACCGATGCGAGTGACGAAACGTCAACCATACCGAGCAATACACAAAATTGGTATTTGTATGTGGGCGATGCGGAAGTGACCGAGCCCGTGGTTCCGCCATCGACGGACCCGGAACCTGAAACACCACCGCCCGAAGACCCACCCGCGGAGGATCCGCCCGCTGAGGATCCGCCCGCTGAGGATCCCCCCGCGGAGGCCCCCCCACTGAGACCCCACAGGCTCAACCGGATCCCACTCCCAGTGATCCCACTGCGCCCGTGACGCCCCCTTTGGTCACGCCCTTTACCCATGGGGCAAAAGGCTTCATAGCGAGTGCGCATCTGCATTACTTGGGCGCCATCGCCCCCCTAGAAACCTTGCGGGAGCGCATGGGGGATATTCACTTGGGGCTTGCCCAAGAAGGCGTCGTCACGCCGTGGGCCAAAGTCGAAGCGAGTGACTGGCGCGTGAACCCCGCGCTCACGCCCGATCGCTGGCACCTTCATTTACGCCACGCGAAAGTGGGGGCGGACTATCGGCTGAGCCCGACGAGTCTCGTGGGTGGGTACCTCGCCTATACGGACCTCGATGCGAAAGGGCTTCCCGAGACGAGTGCACGGGGCTACGGCGTGGAAGCGGGCGCTTACTTGACGCTTCTCTCCAAAAACCGTACGTTTATGGATCTCGTTGGACGTGTCGGTCAGATCACGTCGAAATTCGCCACCGTGGACACCCTCGGAGCGCCCGTCTCGGCACGCAATCTCGATACTCCCTACGCGGGCCTTAACCTCACGGTGGGTCGACAAGTGGCCCTCACTGAGCACGTCTTTGCCGAACCGACGGCCTTTGTGGGCTATACCCACTTTGGCCACTTGCGTGGGACCGCCGACGCAGGGCTCGCGGCCAAAACGGAGGGCTACGCGAGTTTGCTCACCCAGTTAGGCTCCACCCTTGAAGGCCGCTTTACCACCCAAACGGGTCGCCCTTGGGTGGTGTTTGCCAAGGCCGCCTGGGAAAAGGAATGGCTCGCCGATACGAGCATTCGGTTTAACGGTGGGCACGCGTACGCGCTCGACTTAAAAGACTCCCGCTTTGTCTACGGTCTCGGGGCCGAGGGACGCTTGGGGAAAGCGAGTACGTGGCATATTGACGTGCAACGCACCACGGGGGAACGCTTCCGCGCGAATTGGGAAGTGAACGCTAACGTACGCATCCCGTTCTAAGCACACCGAGTCAGGGGAGGCCCAATTGCCTCCCCTTGTTGCCTCCCCTTGTCTTGCCCAATCGATACCACCAAGAATCGCGTATCGTCAGGGCTCACGCGTTGGGCGCGGGCTAGCACCGTCTGAAGAGTGAGTACTCACTTACTGAGCGCATTGGACACCCACGCGTTTCGTGGTAGACTCCTTTTGATAGACCACTTTTCCTCACCCAAGGAGGGCGCAGCATGATCACGGAACCCAAAAATGGCGACTTTGTGACGTACCTTGAACGCCAAGAGGCGGAAGTGCTTGCGCGTCTACGCCGTGAGGGACTCAAAGAAGTGGGAAGTCCGACGCCCGAGGTCGCTCCCGCTCGCCCCAATCGCGACGACAAACCTGCCTCCTCGGTCCTTTCTTCCATTCTCTGGGGTAAAACCACGGAGGAGGCCCCCCGCTTACGGCGCCGTCATCCGCCGCAACCGGCGACAGACACTCCGCCCGCCAACGTCAGCACGACAACGCATACGAGCGTGGCAGCGAGTTTTCCGACCACGCCCACCCCCAATAACGCGTCACGCTCGCGGCCTAAACGCTGGGCCCCGACACTGATGGGGCGCTGTATCTTCTTCGGTATTGGGGTAGCGGTGATCACATTGACCGTGCTCTCAGGTGGTATGCATAGGATGTCGCCCGACTGGCTCTTACCCTTTGGGCTCGGCGTCTATGCGATTTCGCTCGCCTTTAAGCGGGAAAAATAGATCAATGGCGCTTTTAGCGCTTCGCTGTGGCCCGTTCGTCAAACCGCGTGAGCAGCGTACGCAAGACGCGCCCTAAAAAGCCTCGCGCCTGAAACGTTAAAAACATCCCATCACGCATACGCTCTAAGCGCACCAATTTGGCTAAGAGTTCGACGAGCGCTTCGGCCGTTTGGGTTTCGGGCGTCGTATGGAGCAACTCCGTCATCGCATCGGGCGAGACGTCGGCCGTTAGGGGAACACGGGAGAGGCGAGACCAAAACGCCATCACGTCGCTTTGATAGGCCACGTAGGTAAAGCGCCCATCCGGATCACTTTTCCATTCGCCCAACTGGCCCCGCGCCGGCTTTTCCCTTGTGCAACGCCCCAGAAGTCGACGAAGGTCGACTTTCGTCAAACATTTACCGTGCGATTTTCTATATTATTAGTGACATAGATCAAACGAAATGTCTCAAAGGCGACACAACCCCTTTGGGGCAACCCTCACTCCATACACAAGAATAAGGAGCATATCGACTGTGTTTCGCTCATTTTATGACCGTTTGCAACTTGCCAACGGTGTCAATATTCCCTGCATTGGCTTTGGCACGTGGCAGGTTCCCAACGATAGTCCCTTGGTGAGCGCGGTCACGTCCGCCTTACAGCTGGGGTACCGCTCCTTTGATACCGCCCAGATTTACGGCAACGCGAGTGCCTTAGGGCGAGCGTTACGCGAAGGCGAAGTGCCTCGCGAAGAACTCTTTTTAACGAGCAAGATTTGGGTCACGCACCGTCATCCCGAAGGCGTGCATCGCGCGTTTTCGGAAATGCTCGATCAGCTAAAGACCAACTACTTAGACATGCTCCTCATTCATTGGCCCTGCGCACAAGGCGAGCCGATGATTTGGCAGAGCGTGAACGTGGGAACGTGGCGCGCTCTCGAAGACCTCTACTTAGAAGGTCGCGTGCGTGCGATTGGGGTCTCGAACTTCTTACCGCACCACTTGGTGCCCTTACTGGCCCGCGCTCGCATCGCTCCGATGATTAACCAGTTGGAATTGCATCCGGGTTACCCGCAAAACGCGGCCGTCAATTTCTGCTTAAAGCACAATATTCCGATTCAGGCCTGGAGTCCGCTCGGTCGTGGGATGTTGCTTCGCAATCCATTAATTCATTCGATTGCCCAAAAGCACAAAGTAACTCCGGCCCAGGTCGCCCTTCGCTGGTGTTTGCAGCACGGTTTTATGCCGATCGTCAAGGCCCTCGATATGGGCCACCAAAAGCAAAACCTCGATGTGTTTAGCTTTATCCTCGATGCGGTGTCGATGAAAGAACTCGATTCGATGCCTCAGACGGCGTTCTCGGGGCTACACCCCGACACGGTGACGTTCTAAGGGCAAGAAAAAACGTAAAAAAGTCTGACATTTCACTGATCTATTCGATGAGAGCACCCAAAAGATTCCTGAGGGTGCTCTTTTTTTCGCCCCGTCGTTATTCGTTTCTTGAATAAAGCAGGATCGCCAATGAGCGAGGCGTTTTTGCGTGACGTGGGGGTACTCTCCCGTCACGGTTTGTTTCTCGTCAAAGCCAATTTCTCGTATTTTCCCCTATCCCATCTGGAGGGTGTCCCCTCCCCCAAGACGAGGATTACTCTTAGCGATGAGTCCCCCTAAAATCAGCCATAAGTTGATCCACTCATTAGCGGAGGCGGGTAATCCTGCCCCGTTCCATGGGTCGCTGGATCACTCCCTGTCGGGACGGGCCTACCCCAACTCCGAGCGCGTTGAGCCTACCCCATTGTGCGCTCACTCATCCAAGGAATGAACCCCATGAATTATTCAGGCATTCTGATTAGCTTTCAGCAAGACGCTATGGACGCAGCCCTTGAGGCCATTCGTCAACTACCTCAGGTGGAAGTCTTTCAAGTCGACACCGATGGTCGTCGTGCGATTGCTGTGATTGAAGCGGAAACCACGGGCGCCGAAGTGAGCGTCTTTGAGTCCATTCAAAAAGTGAGCGGTGTGGTGGATGTGAGACTGGTGAATCAGTTCTCCAGATAAGAAGAGCGCCCTCAGTGCAATGCGAACGCCTAAGTGGCGCGATCGCC
>CAJJMF010000169.1 GCA_905192805.1 uncultured Sutterella sp.
TATGTAAGAAAAAAGCAAGTCTTTTTTGATTATTTTTTTGTTTTTAATCAAAGACTTGCTTTCAATATACCCATAGAGTCGACCGAGATTTTTCGTAGAGATTGCCTCTGGTGGCCACGGACAATACCGTCTGGTCCGTGCGGTTCCCTTAGGTGTGTTTAGGAGTTGTAATGGGATTTGATCGTTCCTCTGTCAAGGGGCTCCCCGAAGGGGCGCAAATTCAGGTCATTAAAGGCGTACCCTACGTGTATTTCCGTTATACCTGGAAAGATGAATCAGGCAAAATCAAATATGCCCGTGATTACCTCGGGGTGGTCGAGGAGGGGATTTTCGTTCCGAATGACTACTATCTACGGCTACGGCCAACCAAAGATAACCGCCCCGAAGAGCCTTGGTCTGCTACTAGGCGCCACCCCAAAAGACCCCAAGCCGTATCGCAACCTCAGCCAGACTCTGCCCAGCCAATTCCTGAGTTGTCAACACAGTATGTAGGCGTGACTGCTTTACTGATGTCGCTACTGAGGAAGTCTCGATGGGGTAGGGACTTGAAAGTGCTGTTGGACGATGACGCACAGACCCTTTCTGACGTGATTAACCTCGTGCTGAGCACGGTTTTGAAGCTACCCCCCAAACCACTCTACGATGAAACACTCAGCGAGCTCGGTTTTATGCTAATGCGTCGTGTTCCTTTGCCACGCGTGTGCTTGACATTCATACACGCTTAGGGAGCGCCATCACTCGCAAACGTGATTTTATCGAAACCAGACTGTCCCGCTTCTCGGACGATGAATGGATGTCAGTTAATGGCATGCTTCCGACGCTCCCTTCCGAAAAGGATAAACGCACTGCGCAAAGCTGTACGCTACCCACGTCGTTTTCGCTTCTGATAAATGCGACGACCGGAGCCTTGATGGCGTACCGTACATCGGACAAGACAGTGGGGCTTTCGTCGTTGAGCGTGTGGGATGACGTGATGACGGCGAGAGCGAGACGACCCTTAGGGGTGATGCCCACCGTAAATGACAATCAAGACGAACTTCTTCAATGGGGCGCTCAGGGGTATCGGTTTGTAGTGGGGGCTACGGCGGTGTCGCCTTGTGTGCAAACGGTGATCACTACGTCGCCAGGTGTGTTTCATAAGGCCGAGTCACTTCTCGCGGGAGAGGATCTCTATGCTCGACAAGATGTCCAAACCTGGACGGGTAAAGAGGGCTCAGTTCGGGTCAATGTGAACGTATTTCGTGATCCCGTTCTTGAAATGCAGAAAACTCGACAGTTGCTCGCTACACTTGGACAGTTCGAAGATGACTGGTTAGCGGGGAGGGCGACTTCTGATGATGGTCTCATGGCGTATTTCAAAATGCCGAAAGAGGAGGCGTCTGGACCGCTTATCCGGGATCACGCTACTGTGAGTCAAGCCTGTGCTTACCAAGGCTTTTTCGCGGTTCTCACCAATGAAGATTTTTCGCTCGAGGAGGCGCTTGCATTGCACCGACTTCGTGACGAGGTAGAGACGTTACTGGCTTCGCTTCTTACGGATGCGCTCTCTGAGGGCGCTTATCAAACCCAAGAAGCTTGCGAGGGACTGCTCTTTACCAGTTTCCTGACGATCGGACTGATGACGCATTTACGCGTTAAGATCCTTGCTAAGGGAGCGGAACTATCAGCGCAGATGCCGAAGAGAGCGGTGGATGTGTTGCAGCGACTAAAGAAAATTCAGACTGTCACGATCACAGGGAAGACTTACCTTATCAATGCGAGTGAGGAGGATAAGAACCTTGTAGCCTCATTGGGGTACCCAGGACTATTCGATTCGCTGGAATCGGTCCTCATGCCTTTGAGTATGCCGCTTTGAAGCACTGAACGCCTCCTGAATGGGGGCAGTCAAAAGGATGCGGTGACTAGAGGGAATTTCCCGTGAGGCTAAACTAGGAGTTAGAGAGGCATCCCTAGGGATCAGCGTAGTAAAAAGGGGGGACGTTTTTTTGTCGCGCAACATTTAGTTGTTAGTGCGCCTATAGGGTGTTTAATATCCACCATGTTCGGTTAATAACGCAAAGAGAGGTTATTAACCGCTTAGGCGCTTAATAAGCGGACCGTTCGGTTATTAAGCGTTTAGTGTATTAATGCGTTTTTACGTCCGTAACTTTCTCCCTTGTGAGCGATCAAAAAGCCGTGATGGACTAAATGATCTAGCAGGGCGTTTATTAAGCGCTCGTCAGAGAAAAATCGATTCGACTTTTTCGGTGGTAAGTTCGTCGTGAGCATGATGCTACGATTTTCGCGGACAATATTTTAGGGCTCCTTGCTCAGAAGGGGCCCTTCACCTATATCCCTGCATCATCGCCCCGAACTCACCCTCCAACATCTCTGTCGTTAGTGATTCAAGAAACGCTGTCGTTCGGGGCAGGGGGCCATTGTCGCAAAACCTCAGGGGTGGGTCTGGTTACATAGCGTATTTAAGGGTCCACCACGGTGGCGTCTACTATTCTGTGGACACATCCTTCTGGGGGATACCCGAAACCTCACAGACTTTATCTGATGGGTGAAGCGGTTCTTTGCAAGGCCCTAGTATTAGAGCTTCATCGGTTTCCAGAATGCCCTTGTTCGCTCTTATTGAGTGGCTCTTTCGTCACCACGACGTTGCCTGATCTACGATTTTAAAAAAAAATTAAAAGATAACGGATCATTGAGCTAATGACTTTCACAATCCTAGGATCAGTGTCAGATTACGATAATTCTAAGGTTCTCAAAGATAACTTAAGGAGAGAAAATGAAAATTGTCGTGACCTTGGGGGGTAATGCATTGCTGCGTCGCGGTGAGGCTATGACGGCTGACAATCAGCGCAAGAATGTCACTGTAGCTGCACAAGCCCTGAAACAGGTAGCCCAGGAGCATCAACTCGTTTTAGGTCATGGTAATGGGCCACAGGTGGGGTTAATAGCGCTTCAAAATGAGGCCTATTCGCACAAGGTGCCGTCCTATCCTTTTGATATTTTGGGTGCTGAGAGTCAGGCCATGGTGGGGTATTTATTTGCCCAAGCCATGCGCAATGCACTGACAACAAGCACTGTCGTATCGCTGGTGACCCAATCGATCGTGGACGTCCAAGATCCCGCTTTCACGAATCCAACTAAGTTTATTGGGCCCGTCTATACTCGAGAGGAAGCTGAGCGATTAACCCGTGAAAAGCGTTGGGTTATTAAGCCTGATGGTGAATATTTTCGCCGTGTGGTGCCGAGTCCTCGTCCACAAAGGATTGTCGAAATCGACGCCATCAAATGGCTCGTTGAGGCTGGGGTTACCGTGATTGCGGGTGGCGGTGGAGGGGTGCCCGTCGTTGAGCGTAATGGCCAGTTGCTTGGGGTGGAAGCGGTGATTGATAAAGATTTTTGCTGTAGTTTGATGGCGCAACAGTTGCTGGCTGAACGTTTTGTCATTGCGACGGATGTGAATGGCGTCTATGTCGATTGGGGAACACCTCAATCGCGTTGTATTAAGACAGCTACTCCCGATGATCTTTTGGCTTTAGGTTTTGCTGAAGGATCGATGGGTCCCAAGGTACTCGCCGCTTGCGAGTATGTCCAAAAAACTGGAGGCGTTGCCGTCATTGGTGCGCTTGAAGAGATTGTCCCAATGGTAGACGCTCAAGCAGGGACACTGATCGCTTCGGATGTCCCATTGACGTTTTACTAATTCGCAACGTGGGGCAAGGATGCTGGGCTTGATGAGTCCCCTTCCTTAGAATCGCCCCACACGTTACATGAGTTTCATAGTTAGCCAACCATAAGGAGAAGGATATGAAAGCCTTAATCCAAAAACTCAAGGATAGTGGCCCAGCGGCGATTATTACGAGTGCTTTTATTGGCCCAGGGACCATCATCGTCTCGACCAAAGTCGGGATGACGTTTGGGTTTAGTCTCTTGTGGGCAACGGTTTTTGCCGTAATTGCATTGATGCTTTTAATGGAAACAGCGTCCCGTATTGCCATTGTGACTCACAAGGACTTAATTGAAGCCATTATTGATGTTTTTCCCAAAAACGCACTGTGGAAACGATTTATACAAGTGTTGATGTTATTGGCTGTGTTGACCATCTGCTTCGCCTTTCAAACGGGCAATTTGACGGGGGGAGCGTTGGGGCTAGCCGATATTTTTGGGATTAGTACGACACCCGTCGTCTTAGGAATGACCGTGATCGTGTTGGCGGTCACGCTTCTGGGGTCGACTCGATCCTTAGAGTTCATTATGAAACTCTTTGTGGGCATCATGGGCTTTATCTTTATTTTTACGATGTTGGTTATTAAACCCAATGTGGGGGAAATGGCTGCAGGGCTTGTGCCTCAACTTCCCGAAGGGAGCTACGTGCTGACCCTGGCGCTCATTGGAACGACCTTGATCGGTATTAATTTAATCCTTCACTCCATCACGTCCAAAGCCCGATGGAACCGTGTAGAAGACCTCTCGGTGGCCAAGTGGGACATCGGGTTTAATATTCTGATTGGGGGATTGATTACGATTTCCCTCGTGGTAACGGCAGCGACGGTATTGCGAGGGATGCCCTTGTCTGGTCATCCCGCCTTGGCCTTTACTCGTTCTTTAGAGCCTGTTTTGGGTAGCTACGCACGTGTGTTAGGGGACTTGGGTTTGTTCGCAGCAGGACTTTCCTCAGCGATTGCCATTCCATTCACATTGAAAAATATTACGACCAGTGTGTTTGGTTTTTCGGATGGCGTACACGGAAAAAAGGCTAATACACTCGCCGTCATTGTCGTGCTGTTTGGAACGCTCTTATCGGTTACAGGCACTAATCCTCTCCAAATCATCATTACCGCTCAAGCCGTGAGTGGATTCTTCCTGCCTCTCATTACGGTTCTTATTTTGATTGTTGCTAATAACAAAACGTTATTAGGCGAGTACCGAAATAATGCGATTCAAAATGTCGTTGGTGCTTTAGTGGTCGTACTGACGTTACTGTTGGGGGCAAACGGCATTGTGCAAGCCTTTAACACATTAATGAAACTACTGGGAAACTAAAATGTTAACTGCGAATAAATTGGCCATGGAACGTATGGCAGCCGCGGATCCTGTTCTCGTGGATATTCAATTAGCGAAGGATGTACTCCCGGGATTAAGCTCAACGACGTTGTTGCACGCGGGGCCACCCATTGCGTTTGAAAACATGTGCCCTCCCATGCAAGGAGCTGTTTACTGTGCTTTGATCAATGAAGGCATGGCAACGACACATGAAGAGGCAAAAGCGTTAGCGGTGAGTGGT
>CAJJMF010000170.1 GCA_905192805.1 uncultured Sutterella sp.
AACGCGCGTTCATTAATTAAATGACGAAAGGGTTAATTATTTGTATATGAATAATTAGCTTCATGGAAAAAACGCCACTACTAATCAAGGAATTTAAATATTACCAACCATTTTTTACACTAATTGGTCGGTTATGACAAAAAGGATTCCCTCGATAAAATTCGGGATGGCAGCCTAAAATTAATGAAACAAAATGTATCACTTTGCTGGTCTTTTTGGGGACCCCCTCTTTCGTTAAAAAAACACCTCATACGTGCCCGGCGACAACGTATGAGGTGTGTGCGGGAATTTTCCCAGTCGGGTAACGGCCGACCTTAGCGCAAATAAAGTGACCAGAAGTTCGTCATAAACGCAATTTCGGCTTCCAAGGCTTTGGCGGTCTTCGCTCCCGGGAAATACGCCTGAAGGGCCATCCAGAGTAAGGTATTGGGCCAGGGGATAAAGTCATCCAGATTGGCCGTGAGAACGCTCGCTTTGTAGTCGGGGTGAATTTCCCCAAACCGCTCATTGAGCGTTTTATCCAGCAGCAAACAGTTGGCCCAGCTTTGCACGGATTTCTCGGGCACTTTGCCGTCCACCTCCGTGAGCCCGCGCGCAATCCAATGGTCCATTGAGGTGTCGTTATGGGCATACGGCAGTTCGCGTCGCATGAGCGTTGCCTTGAGCGAGGCCACCAGCGTTTGGGCCGCTTCGATGGGTTTTTCACCCGTGGCGAGTTTGGCTTTCCCACTCAATTGGAAGTGCCGTGTGAGCGCTTCCGCGATGGCGTTTACTAAGCGTTTATTCTCGGTCATGATGTCTTTATAGAGCACACATTCGCGTGCGCGTAGACTCAAGATAAACGCTTCCGAATTGCCCTTTTCTTGCGCAGCCCACCCTTCGAGTGTATGCCAGAGTTGCGCCGTGGCACTCTCGGTGAAATACACGCCCCCTTCCATCATTTGGCTAGCGAGCGTGGCATCGCCCCGTTCGGCAATCTGCAACCATCCGTCGCCCAAAAAGCGCACAATCGCGAGCCAACTCGTCCGTAGTGACCTCGTCTCCGATTCGCTTGGTGCATACGCAGTAAAGAGCGACATGACCCAGGCATTATTCTCGTCTAAGCGCTTTAAAACGCGTTGCGCGTCGCGCTGCGAGAGAACGCCTGCTTTCACGGGTAGAAGTTTCTCGAGCCCCCCTGATAGGGTGCGCCCAAAAGCGTCAGCCCACGTAATGGGGAGTCGGGAGTTGGGGTTGGCTGCACGCAAGTAACACAAAAAGTGAAAGAGCTTCGCTTTTGTTGATAAGTGATCCGCGTAGTCGAGTGCGCGTTGCGCCGCAAACACATTTTCACTTTCTAAAAAGCTCGACAATAAGGGAGCGGGTGCCGCAATGCCCTTGACATCCTCAACAAAGGCTTTCATGAGTTGAGCGATCCCTGCCTGACGATCGGCCCTCGCGCGAACGCTCACGAGCGGATGTTCGTCTTCGGTTTCCTCGTCCTGTGGGCTCAACCCCTCGGGCAGTGGCAAGAGCGACCGGTCCTCTTCGAGTTGCTCGGGAATAAACGGTAACGGGGTACCGCCCGGGGCAATACGCTCTTTAATTTCCTCGTGACTCGGAAGTCGGAAAAGTGAGGGGCGTTCTGCAGGGCGTTCCGTATCGTCAATGTCCATCGAGAGTTCGTAGTCTTCGAAGTTGGCCACGCGATAAAGCACCGTCGCCAAACGCCACGCTTGATCGTAGGATTGGCTAAAGTGCGCCCGATCTTTTTTGGGAAGGGCCGAAATCACCGCCGCCCGGTACATATCGGCCAAGCGGAAGGCTTCTTCATGACGATTGAGTTCATCAAAGGCAAGAATTTGCTCTTCTAAGTCAATGTCGCCATAGTCGTGCACCACAAACACAATGCGTTTGGCTAATGCTTCCCAGTCGGCCACGACGGCATCGGGTAACCGCAGCACGTCACTGGTGACGCTACGCACGAGGGTGTTTTTGCGCACCAGACTAAAGGCGCCGCGGAAGAGCTCATGGAGCGTTGTTAAGCGCTGTTGCCCGTCAATCACGTAGACGCCTTTGGCATCGTGCGCGTGCGCCACGCTCAGCGTACCGATAAAAAACGGTTCCGCCTTCGGATCGTTAAAGAGTCGTTCAATGCTGGCTTTAAAGACGTCTTTTTGTTCCGTCTTCCAGCCCGTGACACGCTGATAAATCGGAATCACGCGTTCAGGATAGGCGTTCAGGAATTCCGCCATCGTCATCAAGTGACTCACCCCGGCGCGTGAATGCGCTTTGGCATCGGCAGCCTCGGCTTTGAGGGTTTTGTCCCCTTTGCGCTTTTTGCCAAAATTCACCAGCATCTCATAATCCATTTCCGGTTTGTTCCCGGAGGCCACCTCGGGTGTACTGACGGGTTCCGCAGGCACGGCGAGCGTACTCACGGGGTCAGTCTTGGGCGCTGGGGTGGCTGTTGTCGCCGCCTTGTCCGCCGCCTTAGCTTTTGCCACTGGCCGAGCGCTGGCGCTCGTCGTTTTCTTGGCACTGGATGCGGTGCGCTTCGGGGCTTTCGTTTCTGCGACCGTTTCGCTCGTCGCTACGCGTCGTTCCGTTCGCGTACGCGTGGTTCGTGCGGACGCTTTCGTCACCTTGGTCGCTTTCTCGGACGATTTTTGCGCTTGGTCGCGTGGTGTGGCGCGCTTGGCCGGTCGCGTGGTTGACTCCGTGCGCACGTCTTCACGGGTTTTGGTCATTTTTCGAGCATTCATCGTACTTTTCTCCCGGACGCAAAGTCATAAAACGCCTTCGAGACCATATCGGGCGCCACAACAAAGGCAAAACTATCTAACGCCGCACGGGCGGAATTGTGTAAGGGTAATAGGCTGTACCAGTCTTCGGCACGCAGCGCTCGCATTACGAGCCACTCTTCGAGGCCACCCCGGTGGCGAAGCGCTTTGGCACCGGCACCTAGCATCATCGCGACCAGAATCTCGAGTGCCATCATGTCTTCTTCGGCATGGTGGGCACGCGCCGTCTTACGCGTGGCTTTCTTCTTGAGGCTCCAGCCAGGGTAATACGTATCGAGTGTGCGTAAGAGCACCGCAAAGGCGGTCACTACCCAGGGTTCGCGATAAAAGTTCGCAATCGGTTGCTTCACGTCAGTGACATCATAGGTAAAGCCCACCAACTCATCGTAGTCATCAAAGAGTCGACAGCCCGAACACCATAGGTCGGTCAAGAGACTGCGTTCATCGTCTTTCACTTTGGATTGTGGCACCAAGGCTTTTTCCCCTTCGAGCACACTCACCCCCTCTAAGAACACGTCCTGAAGTTCGAAGGCTTTCTTGAGAAACTCAAAGTACCCTTCCCCACTCTTAAAGCGCTCGGCGAGTGACGGATGCCACTCATCGTCGTCATCGTAAAAGCACTGTCGCTGCCCTTTAAGGCGACTAATCGGGTCGGTCATGAGTCCCGTTCCCGTTTGTTCATCGACGGGAAGTCGGTATTGATCTTGCCAGTATTGGCGTGCGGCCGCCCCGGTGTGGCCCATGAGTTCGGCTTGCAGTAGCTGCACAAAGCCATGCGTCACCACATAGTCGCTTTGCGCGTCGCCCGTAATCCACTTCTCAAGCGTCATGTCTTTCCAGAGGAAGTGCGTTTTGTGGGTTTCGGGGGCAAGCTCAGCGGCGGCGCGTCGTTCGGCAATTTTTTCGGAGAGTTTCGTTAATAGCTTATTGAATTTCTCGAGTTTCTTTTCGGGTGACTTATCCTCGTCCCCGTTTAATACGTACTCGCGATAGTGATGGGCTTTGAGACGGTCCGCCGCTAAGACGGGAACGCGAATCAAATCCGGGTTCACGTTTAACGAGGCGCGGATCGTTTCGGCCATCGTTCGATTTTTCACAATCAGCACGGTCAAGGTCATTTCCGAGAGCGGTAAGCGGATCGCATCCATCTTGGCTCGGGTTGCCTGAGCCACGGCCAAGAGCGTTTGGCGGGTTTCGCTCGAAGGAACGGACCAATCGGGGATTTTGACGCGATCATCTTTCCCGCGGCGTTCATGCGTGTAGAGCCAGACCAGAATGGAACAAAGGCGTTGTTGGCCATCGATTAACTGGTAGCCGTCGGGGGTGGCTTCTAAAATCACGGTCCCTAAGTGGGCCCCTTTCTTGAGTTGCGTGAGAAAACTCACCACCGCAGAAGCACGCCATACGAAGGGTCGTTGATCCGGCGCAATGGTAACCCCTTGCTGATAGGTGAGGAAAAACTCCGTGAGCGTCATTTGCTCAACGGATAAACAGGAATCAAGTTTTGGCATGTGTCTCCCCTATTGGGTTGGCGATGCCCGAGTGAGTGGTTGCGGTCGAAAGGTCACTACCCACACGAGCGTGGATACTTCGATTCTAGCGCTTTTGTGTGTGACCTCGTCACCTAAATTTCCCCTACGTCAAAAGGCTAAGGTCGGTTGGGTTTGACTGGGTAAAAGTCCTTAGGTATTGCGAAATGAGGCAAATAACGGTGAGGTTTTTGAGGGTTTACGCGTGAAAGCGCCGCCCGAACGGTGGGCGAAAGGTTAGGATAGATCAACACATCTTTTGGGAGGAACGAACGATGTCACTGATTTCAGCGAAAGCGCATCTAGCCCAATTTGGGGCCGATACTCGTGTGGTGGAGTTGGCGCAGTCGAGTGCTACGGTCGAATTGGCTGCGCAAGCCTTAGGGTGTGAACCCCGACGCATTGCTAAATCGATTGCTCTCACCGTGGATACCCAGCCAATCGTGATTGTGGTCGCGGGGGATGCCAAACTCGACAATGCCAAATATAAGCACACCTTCAAAAAGAAAGCCAAAATGCTCTCCGCGGATGACACCCTAGCGGTGACAACGCACCCCGTGGGTGGCGTGTGTCCGTTTGGTTTGCCTGAGACGGTCACCGTCTATTTGGACGAATCGTTGAAACGTTTTCCAACGGTTTTTCCTGCGTGTGGAAGCCGCAATAGTGCGATCGAAGTGAGTGTGGATGAATTGGAAACGTTTACACATCACCCTGCGTGGGTCGATGTGTGCAAAGAATGGCAAGAGACCGCCGCGTAAAGCGCGTAAAGCACGCATTACCTTTCACCTCAAAAAAAACGCTCTGTGGACCATCCAACAGAGCGTTTTTTTGTTCTCTCGCCTTGGTGGGAAAGTGGATTGGATCAAAATCGTGTGTCAAGCGACAAAAGTATGTACCCCCTTTTCGACAAAAGTCTTGACCCCCCCTC
>CAJJMF010000171.1 GCA_905192805.1 uncultured Sutterella sp.
ACATCCTCGGGAGAGAAAGAGCTAGGAGCGATGGCGCAAGACTTGATGTAATTAACGCGTTAGTATGCGACGAAAAAGAAGGCAATTGACGGCGTGCTTTTTCTGAAGCTCAGCGAATGCTTTGATAAAATGGCTCCCTTTTGAAAGGTAACTCGACGCGAACCATTCGGTTCGCGTCTTTATGTAGATAACAGTTATTATGACCAGTTCAAATCCAGCTTTGGTGCGTGATGTTCAAGAACGTCGTACCTTCGCTATTATTTCTCACCCTGACGCAGGTAAAACTACGCTCACGGAAAAATTGTTGTTATTCGGAGGCGCTATTCAGCTCGCCGGGGCGGTGAAAGGCCGCAAGGCTGCGCGTCATGCCACCTCGGACTGGATGGAGGTGGAAAAAGAGCGTGGGATTTCCGTGACGTCCTCGGTTATGCAGTTTAAGTACAACGATCACGTCATCAATTTGTTGGACACCCCGGGCCACGAGGACTTCTCTGAAGATACTTACCGTGTGTTGACCGCTGTGGACGCGGCCATTATGGTGATTGACGCTGCAAAAGGGGTCGAAGCGCAAACGATCAAGCTGCTTGAAGTGTGTCGTATGCGCAATACGCCCATCATTACCTTCATCAACAAGCTGGACCGTGAAGTACGTTCGCCACTGGATTTGCTGGGAGAAATTGAAAGCATCCTCAAGCTACAGTGCGTTCCCATCACTTGGCCAATCGGTATGGGGAAAACCTTCCGCGGGGTATTTTCACTCTTACACAATCGCATGGTGAAGTTCACAGCAGGCGAAGAACGTTTAACGGACGATCGTGAAACTATCGAAGGGTTGGATAATCCTGAGCTCGATCGACTCTTCCCGCTTGAAATGCCGATGGCTCGTGAAGGGATTGAGTTAGTCCAAGGGGCAACGGATCCATTTGACTTAGAAAAGTTCCTGAAAGGGGAACAAAGCCCCGTATTTTTTGGCTCTGGTGTCAACAACTTCGGTGTGCAGGATTTGCTCGACGCTTTGGTGAATTGGGCTCCGTCCCCGTTGCCACGTGATGCCGGCGTTCGTGCCGTGGAGCCGACCGAAGAGCCATTCACGGGATTTGTGTTCAAAATTCAGGCAAACATGGACCCCCGACATCGTGACCGTATCGCCTTTTTCCGTGTCTGTTCGGGGCGCTATACCCCTGGGATGAAGGTTTTTCATACTCGTGAAGGCAAGGACATGAAACTCGCCAATGCCTTAACGTTTATGGCCCAAGATCGCGTCATTATGACGGATGCCGTGGCAGGCGATATTATCGGGATCTATAACCACGGGCAGTTGCACATTGGGGATACGCTCACCGAAGGCGAGAAACTCAAATTTACGGGGATTCCTAACTTTGCCCCTGAAATGTTCCGTGCTGCACGTAGTAAGGACCCGTTTAAAGCGAAACAACTTCAGAAAGGCTTACAGGAGCTGGGTGAAGAGGGTGCAATTCAGGTCTTTACGAATGACTTGGGCAACATTATGCTTGGGGCCGTGGGACAGTTGCAGTTTGAAATTGTGGCGCAACGTTTAGCGACAGAATATAAGGTCGATGCCATTTATGAGGGGACCGATGTGTCGACAGCACGTTGGTTATCCTTCCCCGATGAAACGACAAAGAAAGAGTTTGAGCGCGAGCAAGCGGCACGTTTAGCGACGGATGTGAATGGCAATATCGTGTATTTGGCCACGTCCATCTACAACCTTGAAACCACCATGAAACATTGGCCTCAGGTGAAGTTCCACGCTACTCGTGAAATGAATCAAACCTTTGAATGACGAGCAGGAGTGAGTACTTACTATTTTGAAATACCTGTCTCGCAATTGATATAGAGAAGTGAGTGCTTACTTTCTTGCGTAAAAAAGGAGCCATCGGCTCCTTTTTTTATGCAAAAACAGGTTTAGCGCTGCGTCCAGCGGACGGAGGATCCGAGTAAGTTGAGCCCTAAAGTACGACCCGTACCTTCCACAATATGGCTCTCCAAAATACGGTTGGATTCCTCTCCCACTTCGGTCCCCGCTTTATTGTCATAGAGCTGGTAGGACTTTCGCGTGAGCTGAGGGGTGATATTGGGCATAACGACATTGCAGCCGTAGCGAATACCTGCAACACGACCATCGACCTGGAGTGTTTCGAGTGCAGTGGCTGCCGCAATATTGACGTTACGCATGACGAGTCGTGTTACCGCGATGGTATTGAGAGCCAGTTGCATAAGGCGCTTTTTATCCAACATGCCATCCTGTGTCATGTCTGCGCCCCCACTGGTTATGTAAGGGCCCATTCCGATCATGTCAGCATCAACACGTTCAAAGGTGCGAATATCCGCCACGAGATCGGCTAAGGTTTGGCGTGGTAACCCGATCATGACCCCGGTCCCCACTTGATAACCGAGTGATTTTAAATTGGCTAGCGCCTCATAGCGGTGGGTAAGGACTTTTTCATTTTTACCAGGGGTACTGTGTAGCCAAGCAAAGAGTTCGGGGTTGCTCGACTCGAGACGCAACAGGTATCGCAAGCCTTGAGGATTATTCACTGCGTTGGCCCAGCGCTCATATGTCTCGTAGGTTTGCTCACCCAAACTTAACGTAATACCTAGACCATTAGGTAAAGTATCCGATCGGGTATTTTCTTGAATAGCAATTAGTAGGGATTCAATAAAGGCAATCCATTTTTCATCGCGACGCTCTCCCGCTTGAATGGCGATGGAACCATAGCCGTTACGTGCAGCGATTTTGGCGCATGCAACGATATCTTCAGCCGACAAGGTATAGCGGGGTACCGTATGGTTATCTTTACGAATTCCGCAATATCGACAATTCGCTGTGCACACATTACTGACTTCGATAAGACCGCGCAGGTAAACATAATTGCCCATCATACGGGTGGTGAGCTCATATGCCGCTTGTTGAAGCAATGCACAGTCTTCGGGATCCGTAAGACCGAGTAGGTATTCGAGTTGCTCATCAGTGAAGGATGTGAGCGTGAGGAGGGACTCTAATGGGTAGGACATTAGCAAGCCTCCTTACAAACGAGGCGTTTCGCCTGATAGGCCTCAAGGGCTGCAGGGTGACAACGTAGTACTCGGTCCAGTAACCCCTGTAAGAAGGATATGGTCATGCCATAGTTGGTCATGGGAACGCCTTGACGCTGAGCGTGTCGTAAGCGGGCCAACATGTGACGGCGGGTCACAATGCAGCCTCCGCATTGGATGAGTAGTTTGTAGGGTGTGAAGTCGTCGGGGATATCTTTGCCGACGGCAATCTCGATAGTGAGATTTTTGCCTGTTTTTTCTTTCAACCAACGAGGAATTTTGACTCGACCAATGTCGTCTTTTTGTGGATGATGGCTACACGTTTCAAGGATCAAGACGCGGTCACCATCGCGGAGCTGCTCAAGTTGCGCTGCCCCTTCGGCCATTGCAATGGAGTCGGATTTACTGGCTGCTAGTTGGATAGAAAAGGTGGTGAGAGGAATGGATTCGGGCACTTGACGAGCAACCTCAAGGACCACCTGGGAGTCGGTAATCACTAATTGTGGCGGTGTTTTTAGCTGTTCAAGCATGTTGGTTACTTCGTTGCATTGAACAACCAAGCATTTCACGCCCATATCGAGGAGTTCTCGAATGGCCTGCACTTGGGGCAGAATTAGACGCCCTTTCGGAGCCCCAATATCAATGGGGGTAACAAGCATAACCGTATCCCCTGCGTTGACCAGCCCTTCAAGCATTAAACGGTCGGGTTCTCGGCTCGCGTTGATGAGGCTGACTAATGTATGACGCAACGCGTCGATACTCTGGGGCTGATCCGTTCTGGTTTCGACTCGAGGGAAGGGGAATTGCTCCAGTTCTTGTTTAAGTGAGTCAGGACAAGTGAGTTCGTCAACGTGTGTGACGGCAATCACAACCGGTGTAGCTAAGCGCTGACAGTCCTCAAGAAGTAGCTTTTCTTGTTGACTTAACTGAGGTTTGCTTTGAACCACAATCAAGGCCAGATCAACCCATTCCAGCACCTGGAGGGTACGTTGTACACGGGCTAAACCAAGTTCTCCGACATCGTCAATACCAGCGGTATCAACAAACACCACGGGCCCAACGGGTTGTAACTCATAAGCTTTTTCAACGGGGTCTGTTGTTGTGCCGGGTACATTGGAGACGATGGAAATCATCTGGTTCGTGAGTGCGTTGACTAACGAACTTTTACCGGCGTTACGTAGACCAAATAAGCCAATATGAAGCCGGAGACCTTTAGGGGTTTGAAGCATAGCAGTGTGGGGAAGGTGGTGGAATTTGATTAAACTCGCCAGAGTGCTGAGCAAGCACTCTGGCGAGGGATGAGGGAGTGTACAACACTTAGGCGTGGTTTAGCACGCCCAATGGTTAGTGCTGTGGTTTTTCAATATTGGTACGAACGACGTCGCGCTCTAACCACAAGGGGGCGTGGTGTTCGGCGGCTTCGTACGAAATGGTGCCTGGACCCAAGCGCCAAATGCCCTTGAAGTGTTCCATGGACAATAAGGCTAACGGGATGTGAGCACAGACAACGAGCACGGACACAATGATGCTACCCCAAACATGGAAATAAAAGAGGGAGGCATACACGAACTTGCCAATTAACGGAGCCCCTAACCAGAGGAGCCAGCCCGTGACAGCCAAGGCAGCAATCATGCCCATAAAGAGCAGATAAGAGGCCTTCTGACCACCGTTATAGCGTCCTTGCGGAGGAACTTCCACTGGTCCAAAGGGGATCTTGAAGAAACGACGGGGGTAGCCACCAAAATTGCGGAACCACATAATCGTATTACGATCCCACTCTAAACAAGCACGCATGATGAGGGCGAAACGATCTGGGGCCAACACAATAAAGGCGAGCAAGTTAAAGGTAAAGACTGCCCCTAAAACCAAGTGAGCAACCATTGCGTTGTGAGCCGCTGCATCACTCGGTTCACAGAAGTAGACGTAAATCCCAGTAAAGAGCAGAGCGAACCAAGTGATCGCATTGACGGAGTGGAACACTTTGTCGGGCGCATGGAAACGCAAAATACGGTCATTAGCCATGAGAGTTCTCCCCTAAAGAGGCCAACATGGAGCGCGGGTAGAAATGCGTATGCAAGAGTTCATGCATTTCATGGTCTACCGGTTTGGTGTTGAGGTCTTTGTAGACCTGCATAACGGTGGGGTTGTGGTGTGAACA
>CAJJMF010000172.1 GCA_905192805.1 uncultured Sutterella sp.
GAAAATGCTCTTGTCTCAAGCGAAAAAGGACAAGAAGCCAAGACTGAATAGGATAAAAATTGCTTTGTTGAGTTCACTCAACGTTCACTTTAGATAAAGCAAGAAGCGTGCCAATTCACTTTCGCTAAAGACAAAAATAAAAAATGCCTTAAAAATCAGACACAACCTCATTCCAAGGGTTATCCCGAAGGCACACCGACCTTACCCTAGGAAAAAGCAGACCCATTATCGCACTTTTTTGGTGCATAAATAAGGGGTGTGCACCAAAATGTGACACCCCTTTGATGTAAAGCCGAACTTTAAAGGAAAGCCTCTTGCAGTGTGGAGAGAAACCGTAAGCCTCGAGCGCTCGGAGCGATGCGGGTGGGGTCCGCTACGAGTAAGCCCTCCGCACGTAGTCGCGACACCGTGGGCTCAACTACCTCGAGGGAGAGTCCCGTGCGTGCTGCAAAGCTTGCCGTTTCCACGCCATCCACGAGACGCAACGCGTTGAGCATAAATTCAAAAGGCCGATCCGTAGGGTCTACCTCGTGGTGTTCAGCGTAAGCGAATCCATCCGTTGCCATTCGTTCGAGATAGAGGCGAGGCGACGCGACGTTGGCGTAGCGCACCACCTTAAGCGTCCCGTCCCGATGGCGTGCACTTAGTTTCGCATGCGCCCCGGCACCGATCGCTAAATAATCCCCATAGGTCCAGTAGTTCAAGTTATGCTGACAGCGCCGTCCCGCGCGCGCGTAGCCCGACACTTCGTAGTGCTCGTAGCCGGCTTGGGCCAACATCGACTCGACCAAATCCGTCATATCCGCCAACTTGTCCTCATCGGGTAACCCCGCGGGCAGTCGCTTGGCAAAGGCCGTTCCTTCCTCAATCGTCAATTGATAAAAGGACAAATGCGTTGCCCCTAACCCGACGGCACGTTTGACTTCCTCCGTCAGTTCCGCCAGCGTTTCATTGGGGAGCCCAAACATAAAGTCAAGATTGAAATTATCGAAGGCGCTAGCCGCCAAGCGAATAGCCTGAAGCGCCTCGTCTCCCGAGTGGATGCGCCCTAACACCTTCAGTTTGTCATCCTGAAAGGACTGCACCCCGATACTCAAACGGTTAATACCAGCGGCACGGAAGTCTTCAAACTTGCCACGCTCAACCGTTCCGGGATTCGCCTCCAAAGTGACTTCTGCGTTCGCACTCAATCCGACCCGCTTATCCACGGCTCGCAACAAACGGTCAATGGACTCGGGCGACATTAGACTGGGCGTGCCGCCACCAATAAAAACGGTACTGATCGCTCGTCCCGACATGGGGAACGATTCCACCTGCCGGGTGAGTTCTTGAGTCAAGGCCTCTACATAGTGCCCCTCGGCTTCCTCTGGGGAGCGCGAATTAAGGGCATGCGAATTAAAGTCGCAATACGGACACTTGCGCACACACCAAGGCCAATGCACATAGAGGCTCAGCGGAATCTCTAGCGTCGCGTCCGAAGCACTCATTACCAACCCCAGCTTTCACGAATCTTTTCGCGTAGTGCGCGCAGAGCCAACCCACGATGGCTCACCGCATTTTTCTCTTGTGCGCTCATTTCGGCTGCCGTTTTACCGGCGTCCGGTAAGAAAAAATACGGGTCGTACCCAAAGCCGCCTTCACCCGCCGGCGTATCCACAATCTCCCCGAACCAACGCCCTTCGGCAATTAACGGCTCGGGATCGTCGGCACTGCGCACCGCCACGAGTACACAGGTGTAGTGCGCACGGCGATTACTCACACCCGCCAATTTTTCAATCAATAAACGATTGTTGGCAGCGTCGTCCGAGGGCTCCCCAGCAAAACGGGCGGAATAGACGCCTGGTTGCCCTCCTAAGGCATCCACACAAACCCCAGAGTCATCCGCCATCGCGGGTTTACCGGTCACCGCCGCGGCATGACGAGCCTTCGCTAGGCAGTTTTCAATAAATGTGCCATAAGGTTCAGGGCACGGGCTGACGCCTAAGGCCCCTTGATTAATGACCTCAACCCCAGCCTGTGCGAACATCGCCTGAAATTCGCGCAACTTGCCTTTGTTGTTCGAGGCTAAAACCAATACTTTATCGTTCATATTTCTCTCACTTGGATTCACAGTGTTCTGCCGTCGTGTTAGGACGATCCAAAGCAGCGCGTTGGGCTGCCATAATTTCCCGATTGCCTTTCTCAGCCAAGGCAAGCAAGGCGGTTAATTCATCGCGACTAAAGGGGGCGCCTTCTGCCGTCCCTTGAATCTCCACAAAGGCCCCTTCCCCCGTCATGACCACATTCATATCCGTGTCGCCCTGACTGTCTTCGAGGTAGTTTAAGTCGAGTCGGGCTTCGTGTTCGAACATACCCACCGACACCGCACTCACTTGAGAGCGAATCGGATCGGCTTGAATCCAGCCCTTCTCCCGCATCCAATCCACCGCGTCGCGCAACGCCACCCACGCCCCCGAAATGGACGCACAGCGCGTTCCACCATCGGCCTGTAACACATCACAGTCGATTTGAATCGTAAATTCCCCTAAGGCTTTACGATCCACCACGGCACGCAGACTGCGACCAATCAAGCGTTGGATTTCTTGCGTACGACCGCTTTGTTTGCCTTTGGCCGCCTCACGTTCATTACGCGTGCCGGTCGAACGTGGCAAGAGCCCATACTCGGCGGTCACCCACCCTTCACCACGTCCTTCCAAAAAGCGAGGAACGCCACGCGTGACACTGGCCGTACACAATACCTTCGTGTCCCCGGCCGAAACCAATACGCTCCCTTCCGCGTATTTGGTATACCCACGTTGAAAATTTAAGGGTCGCAATTCATCATTAGCGCGACCATCGGGTCGCTTAGCCGTCATCTCGCTCATCGTATCCATTCCTTCTTCTAACGTGACGATTGTTGAGGAAGAAGTTCCTCCGTTAACCGCTCATGTGCTCCCTATTGTACTCAATTGCTCTGTTGGGCCTTTTTCTTTCACTCCCCTTCGCCTCGCCGAGATTCAGAAAAGCACTGAGATTTACAACCTTAGGGCGTGGGAACGTTTAAACTATTTCCCCCTGCCGGTTGCAGTCGCCCACTCAAGACCTGCAACGCAGTGAACCGATTCATTCATACACTTCTATAGGAATTAGTCTCATGGCTGTTGCTTCAATGACGGGCTATGCCGTGGTGACGGGCCCCACCGAATTAGGCTCCGTAACCTTCGAATGCCGTTCCGTTAACTCACGCTTTCTCGACCTTACCCTGCGTTTGGAAGAAGATTTGCGTTTCGCTGAGCCGACCTTGCGTGAAACCCTGCAAACCCAATTAGCGCGTGGCAAAGTGGAATTGCGTGGCTCCGTAACCCCCGACGAACACTCGGCGCCTGTGAGTATCAATATGGCGCTCTTAGAGCGTATTGCCGATCTGCAAGCCACGGTGCGTCAACGCCTTCCGCAAGCCCGTGAATTAAGCGTCGCGGACTTACTCAAGATGCCTGGCGTGATGGTCACGCAAGCCGTGGATGAGGCCAAACTGGAAGAGCAAATTCGCGCCTTACTCCTTAACGTGATCGCATCGCTCAAAGCGGCACGCGAACGAGAAGGAGCGGCCTTGGCTGAGATTTTGCTCAATAACTGCACGCAGATCGATGCGATCGTCAAAGAACTTCGTGCGGAAATTCCTTCGATCATTGCGCACATTCAGGGCAAACTGGAAGAGCGTCTGAATGAAGCGCTCTCGGGGGTGTTGAGCGAAAAATCCACCCTCACCAAGGACGATGTGGCAGAACGTATCCGTCAGGAAGTGACGCTCTATGCTGTGCGCTTAGATGTGGAAGAAGAAATGAACCGACTGCTCACGCACACGGCAGAAGTCCGTCGCATCTTAACCAAAGGAGGCGCCGTGGGTCGCCGTTTGGACTTCGTGGTCCAAGAAATGAATCGCGAGGCCAACACATTAGGGTCCAAGGCCGCTGCCATTGAAATGACAAATACAGCACTTTCGCTAAAAGTCATTATTGAACAGATGCGCGAACAGATTCAGAACCTCGAATAACTGAGACAGTACGCAAAATGAAAAACGAAAAAACAACGCATGTTGGACGCGTGTTCTTAGTGACCGCTCCCTCGGGAGCCGGTAAATCCAGCTTGGTCAATGCCCTCTTAAAATTGGAGCCCTCGATCAAGCTATCCATTTCGCATACGACACGCCAACCACGCCCAGGGGAAGAAAATGGCCGTGAATACCACTTCGTGAGCGAAGCGGAATTTTTAGCCATGCGTGAACGCGATGAATTTCTCGAGTCGGCCTTGGTGCACGGTAACTACTACGGCACCAGCCTCATTTGGATTGAAAAACAAGTCGCTCAGGGCAACGATGTTTTGCTCGAAATTGACTGGCAAGGGGCGCGCCAAGTGCGTGAACGCTTGTCGGGAACGGTTGGGATTTTCATCCTCCCCCCGTCCATTGAAGCCTTGGAATGGCGTTTACACCATCGTGGTACCGATTCCGAAACGACGATTACACGTCGACTACTGGGCGCAGGCGCCGAAATGGCCCACGCACCCGAATTCGAGTACGTTATAATTAACGAAGATTTCGATGTCGCGCTCTCACAACTTAGAGCGATCGTCGTGGCGAGTCGACTCGCCTTTAAACACCAAGCGGTTCGCCATCGCGAACAATTTATTAGCCTGGGTATCCCGCTCTAAGCAGTGTTTGATACACCGTTTTCTATTAACTTCTCAGAGACGTTTAAATAACATGGCACGCATTACTGTTGAAGATTGCTTGAAAAAAATCCCGAATCGCTTCCAGATGGTTCTGGCTGCGGCTTATCGTGCTCGTCAACTCTCGCAGGGTTACTCCCCGCTCGTTGACGCCAAGGATAAACCCGCGGTTTTGGCCCTGCGCGAAATTGCACAGGGTGAAGTCGGTTTGGAAATGCTGAAAAAAGTGCAATAATTCCTACACGGATTGGGCAGGGATCACTCCTCTCTACCCAATCCCCATGAAGACACTTTTTCCAAACAGTCAGGCACTCTATCTGGGATCACTCCCCTAATAGGCCTGACTTTTTTGTTTTGACACTCTCAAGCCTCGACCTCGGTCGTTGTAAGTGGATCGAATCTTATGACCATTGATACAACGGTTTATCCTGAAGATATGTACGACACTCGCGATGAACCCGCAGAGCGTCGTAGAGAGCCTACAGTCGTTGTTAAACGAGCTC
>CAJJMF010000173.1 GCA_905192805.1 uncultured Sutterella sp.
CGCGACAACTTCGACCGTCCGGTCTGCATCGATCGGGACAGCCGATTGAACAAGTATGGGAACACGCCTACTACGTGGATCACCGCAACGCTCGTCCCAAGTTCATTGAAACGTTCTTTGACAAGTTAGTGAACTGGAAGTTTGTGGCTCAGAACTTTGCCAAGTAATTGAGTCGTTTCGCGCATTTACGGGAACGTACGCGAATACCAAGGAGTATCGACTGGTCGGTTGATGCTCCTTTTTTTTATCGTTGAGTGTACGCCACCCTTCAACGAAACCAAACGAGTGTGCTAAGCTCAAAAGACTGATGACTCCTCACCCTGTTTGCTATCGCGAGGAGTACAACGAGAAGGAGAAGGCTTATGCCAGGTGAAAGTCGCTCGACCCACTCACAAGTGGCAACACTCGTGCAAGAAAAAGAGGATCAACTCTGGGCCGTCGTGTTTTTCAACGATGATGTCACCCCGTTTGAATGGGTGCGCCAATTGCTGATATCGCTGTTTAAGCATACGGAATCGGCGGCGCAGACCATTACGTTACGCGTGCATAACGAAGGTCAGGGGGTTGCCGGTCGATATCCTAAAGCCAAAGCCATCCTATTAGCGTCAAAAGCAATGATGCTCTCACAAAGTAATGGGTTTCCTCTGGTTTGCAAAGCGATGCCAGATGTTAGAGATTCGCAAGAGTGATGCATATGAAAGAAACGATTCAAGTGCGCATTGAGCAAGACCTTTACCGTGTCTGGCAAATGCACCAAGTTCAACGTCTTAATGGTGACGGGCTCTCGACGGATAACTTAATCGAGCTTTATTTGCTCATTAAGCATGTGCCGTATATTGAAAATGTCATCGAAATTATGGGCGCTAAGCCCTCTGAGGTGCTCAGTGCCCTCGAGCAGCTCGTTAAAGAACGTTACCCCGAGTGGGACTCGGAAGCGTATGAAGATGTGGAGGTGACGGTTTTTGACTTCTTTAGCGAAGATCCTCACCTCGTCATCGTGGAAGCGGCTTTACGCTTAATCTGCGAAATTGATCCCAAAATGGGCGTATTGGATGCCGCCCAGTACCTCTTGATGCTTCTCTCGGGGTTCGAGATGATTGACCCGCAGTTGTGTGCCGATGCCCTGTCGCCACTCAGTTTGGGTTCCGATAATTTAATTCAACATTTCGATGAGATCTGGGGTAAGGATGGGGTTATTCCCGCCTTGCGACTCTTTGAGCGTGGGCAATTTATCAAGCGTGAACGTCGTCACCCCGGGGTCTGGCGTGAAGAGTACCTGTACGACCCGGATTCCCCAGTGAATCCGAAGCGTCGCTATACCCGTGACGAGTATAAGGAAGCGATTGCGGATCGTTTCCCGTTGGTTGAACAGTGGATTCGCACCATGCATAGTGAAGAGGCCATCTTTGACGAAGCAGGGTTTGTGCGTGAAGGCTTTTTAAAGGCGATGCCAACGGTATTGGAAATTTTCCAAAAGCACTACCGTCCTTTGCGTTTTACGCCCATAACGATCACGCGAAAAGACCTGATGCAAATCGTCTACAACGCGAAAACGATGCTCGGCAAAGTGCTCGATGAGGCCCACTTACAACGTGTCATCGAATTGGGGTTCTTTGAAACGCCTCAAGAGTTCAAACAACGCTTAGCGCAACTCGATGACACGGGTAAACCGCGTGTGAAATCGCAAGGCCGTGAGTCTGACGATGGGACGCTCAAAACCATGAGCCCCGAGTTACTGCGTTATGTTCGGGATTTAACGGCGTTGGCTCAGCTAGGAAAACTGGATCCGCTCGTGGGTCGCGAGGCCGAACTGGAGCAGATTTTCCAGATTCTGAGTTGCCGCAACAAAAATAAGCCAGTGATTCTGGGTGAATCCGGAGTGGGTAAGTCCGCCTTGATTGAAGGGTTGGCGCAACGCATTGTCGAAGGGCGCGTTCCTCAACGTTTCCAGCGCATGCGTTTGGTCCAGTTGGAACCCTCCACGCTCTCGAGTCGTTATCGCGGTGTGTTTGGCGAAACGATGGACAAAATCCTCCAGGTATTGCGTCGTACGAAGAGTGTGATTTTAGTGATTGATAACATTCACACCTTGCTGGATTCAACGGATGAGCAAAACCAAGAGCACCTCAACGCCCTCTATCGCTTATTAAAAGAGCGTGAGCTCCCCATCATCGTCACGTCCGACTTCAAGAGCTGGCGTCAGCGTTTTAAAACGCAAACGAGCCTAACCAAGTGCGTGACCCCCGTGGAGTTAACGGAGTTAAATCAAGAGGAAGCGATTGTCGTGATTAAGGGACTCTTGCCTCAGTTTGAAAAATTCCATAACGTCCATTATGAAGAGGAGGTGGTGAGCGAGGTCGTCAAATACGCGGATCAATTCCTCTTTAACGGGGTTCTGCCCGAAAAAGCGATCGATGCGTTGGATTTAATGGGGGCGAAGGCCCGCTTAGCCGCTCCGAATAATGACGAGACGCTGACGATTACCGCCGATGCTGTCCCGGCAGCCATTGCGGAATTGGCACGCTTACCGGTCGAACAACTCCGTGTCGTGGAAAATCAGGGGCTTGCCTCGTTAGAGGGAGACCTTAAAAAGGTGGTGTTTGGGCAAGATAGTGCAATTGAAGCGGTCGTATCGGCGATTAAAGTGGCGCGTTCGGGCTTAGTTAATCATGATCGCCCAGTGGGAAGCTTCCTCTTTACGGGGCCTACCGGGGTCGGGAAGACCGAAGTAGCACGACAGCTTGCCAAAACGCTTGGCGTACCGCTCTTACGCTTTGATATGTCGGAATATTCCGAGGGTCACACGATCTCGCGCTTGATTGGGGCCCCAGCCGGGTATGTGGGTTACGGGCAAGGTGGATTACTCACCGAGCACGTCTCGAAGCATCCCCATTCGGTTGTCTTGTTTGACGAAATCGAAAAGGCTCATCCGCAGATTTATAACCTGTTCTTGCAAATGCTGGACGTGGGTAAGGTCACCGATAGCCAAGGGATCGCGGTGGATTTCCGTAACACGATCATCATTATGACGAGTAATGTGGGCGCCCGTGAGGGTGAACGCATGGCGATCGGGTTTGGGGGATCAGACAGTCAAAGTGGGGACTTTAGTGCTGCACTCAAACGCTTCTTCTCGCCCGAATTCCGTAACCGCTTTGACAAAATCATCCGCTTTATGCCACTCTCGGCGGAGAGCTTGATGTCGGTGGTCGATAAGTTTGTGGGTGAACTCACCCAGCAATTAGCCAACCGCCAAGTGACGGTGCGTTACACAGATGCCTTCAAGGCCTATTTGGCTCGTAAGGGGTATGAACCAGCGATGGGAGCGCGTCCTATGCGTCGTATCATTGACCAAGAAGTACGCCCGCTCTTAGCGGATCGTTTGCTCTTTGGCGATTTGGTCAAAGGAGGCGCGATCGTTGTGGATTACCGCGAAGGGCAAGTGGTCATTGAGCGTGAATCGGACGAGTCGGGTTCGTAACCCATAAGGAAAACGAAAAAGCGTTGCGCACTTAAGACAAAGCGTGACGCTTTGTTTGCCTTTCTCAATAAAGTGTTCCATACTGAAGGGGTACGCTTTTTTTAAAGCACCCCTTCCATCTTTTTCAAACTTCGTCAGGGAGTAAATGGCATGACCGAAGCTGCTGATCTTTGTCGCGATATCCAGATGAAATTACCCGATGATATCTGGATGCTCGATTCGTTAGAGCGTTATCGTCGCGGTGCCCGGTTCACGGAGGACTTTGCCACGATGGACGGGAGCACCTATGTGTTCGGTGTCATTGAAATTCCTTTCTCCTACACGGAGGGAAGTTTCACCTGGGGGTGCTGGGTGGAAGTGAGCCGTGCGTTACATGATGCGTATTTGGACGCCTTTCAAACGCCCGATGCCGACCGTTTGAGTGGTACGGGTATTTTGGCAAACAGTATCCCAGGCTACGAAGATGCCGATAAAGTCACGGTGGCGATTACGTTTTCGTCGGAACGTCGCCCGATATTTGTGCTCGAACCGGGTAATAGCTTAGCGGACGACCAAAAAGCAGGGCTCTCCTTAGAGGATCACTATGCGCTCGATGAGTTGCTGTTTGGTGACGATGAGGATGAAGACGAAGAGGATTTTGAAGACTAGTAGCACGCTCTACGGTCACTATCCAATGAGAAGGGGGGTGTTGAATCATTCAACACCCCCCTTGTTACTGGGTTACCCGTTCAGGGCTTTATTTCGTGCCCGTGGAGCCGAAACCTCCCGTGCCTCGTTCGGAGGCATCAAACGATTCAACCACGTGAAATTGTGCCTGCATCACGGGAACGATCATGAGTTGTGCCAAACGCTCAAAGGGTTCAAGCGTAAACGGTTCCTGACCGCGATTCCATGTGGAAATCATTAATTCCCCTTGGTAGTCGCTATCGATCAAGCCCACGAGATTGCCAAGCACGATCCCTTTTTTGTGTCCTAAGCCAGAGCGGGGCAAAATGAGGGCAGCGTAGCGCGGGTCACCAATATGAATGGCGATGCCCGTGTGTACGAGGTGGGTTTCACCAGGAGCGATGACGAGCGGTTTATCCAAGAGTGCACGCAAATCCATCCCAGCGGAACCTTCCGTGGCATGTTTGGGTAGATACTCACGGGCGCGTTCATCGAGGACTTTCAATTGAATGTCAAGCATGGTGTTTTTCCAGTAGTTGGGCCAACCGAGCCACGATGGCTCGCGCGATGGCGTGTTTGGTAGTAGGGCCGATGGCCTCGGTATGCTCAGGATCCACGAAGAGCACTTCATTGGTATCTTTACCGAGTGCTTCTTTCGCGACATTCGCGACGATAAAAGCACACCCCTTCTTGAGGCATTTTTCCCGAGCATACGCTTCTAAATCTTTTGCTTCCGCAGCAAAGCCAATGCAAATCGGAGCGTTCTCACGATGAGCAACGAGCGATAGGATATCAGGATTTTCGACAAAGGCGAGCGTCGGGGCACGACCTTCGCGTTTTTTGAGTTTCCCCACAAAGGGCTCTTCGACACACCAATCGGCGACCGCCGCAACGCCAATAAATGCGTCGACGGGAGTAGCTTCAAGGGTGGCCTCTACGGCTGCCAACATGCCTTTGGCAGTCGTGACATCGATTTGTGTGACGCCCACGGGTGTTTTTAGGTGGCAGGGACCCGAGATCAGCGTCACGTCTGCGCCGGCCTCACGCAGAGCACGGGCAA
>CAJJMF010000174.1 GCA_905192805.1 uncultured Sutterella sp.
GAATTTTTTTTATTTATAATTTAACCCTTGACAAGCACCGCAAAATGTGCCCCCCTCAATTTAGTGTCAATAGGTAGAAACCCTTAAAATAACACATACTTGATCAGGATTAAATGCTTAGAATGCTTGCATATAGTTGATTAATGAGTGTTTATTGAATATTTTATTTACACGCTGCTGATATCCCTTAGTGTTTAGAATTTTTTATGCAAAAAATACCTGAGGAAAGTGTGAAAATACTCTGTCACTTGAAAACAGAAATGGTTCTTAACTAATAGACTAAAAGGAAATTATTACAAATGACGTTTTCAATTCGTCCCTGCACCCTCGCAGATTTAGATGCTTTAACGGAAATTGAAGAAAAGAGCTTCCCTCCCGAAGAGAAGGCGAGTCGTGAGCGCTTCAAGGAACGCTTGGCCGCCTTTGGTGATTGCTTCTTGATTCTGGAAGACGACGGCAAACCGGTCGGCTTAATTGACGGGATGGTGACCAATAGTGAAGTGATTGAAGATCCGATGTTTGAGAACGCTACGTTACACAATCCCCAAGGGACGATTCAATCGGTTTTTGGGTTATGCGTGTTGCCCGAATATCGTCGTCGTGGTGGTGCCGCGATGCTCATGGAGGCTTTCATTGAAAAAGCTAAGCGTGAAGGGCGCAAAGCGGTCATTTTGACGTGTAAAGAGCGTCTGATTCCCTACTACAGTAAGTTTGGCTTTGAGAACAAAGGGGTATCTGGCTCGGTGCACGGTGGTGCTCAATGGTACGACATGATCTTGTGGCTCTAACCCCTCGATAACCTCTGGGCGAAGCTTTCGTCTACAATGGTGACTTAAGCTCACCCAGTTCAAGATAGGTCAACACACGGATGTCAGAAGAGCAACTCGTTCAGATTGTATTGGATACGGAAACGACAGGGTTAACACCCAGTGATACCGATGGCAAGGCTCATCGTATTATTGATATTGGTTGTGTCCGTTTGGCAGGGCGTAACTTGTCGTTTGATCCGAAAGATCAATATCAGACCTACCTCAATCCAGAGCGCCCCATTCCTGAAGAAACCGTCCGGGTGCACCACATCACGGATGAGATGGTGGCGGATAAGCCCAAATTTGCCGATATTGTGGATGATTTTTTGGCGTTCGTGAAAGGGGCTGAACTCCTTATTCACAATGCCGAGTTTGACGTCGGGTTTATTAATGCAGAGTTGGCTCGGGTAGGGCGTGGTAAGTTGGAAGACTACTGCCCCAAAATTACCGACACGATTCCTATTGCCAAGACGAAGTTTCCTTTTGCTGGCTTGGATTACCTGTGCGAAAAGTACGAGATCGATCTTAATGAGCGAAAAGAAAAAGGGCACGGAGCACTCTTAGACTCCTATCTGTTGGCTGAGGTCTACCTCAAGTTAACCCAAGAGCAAGGGACAATGGAGTTGTCCAACATGACTGATATCAGTGAGGACTACACCAAGATGCCCAGCCCGAGCGCCTTTATTGTTCTGAAAGCCACTGACGACGAGTTGGCCGAGCACGAACGCATGCTCGACTTGGTGGAAAAGAAATCCAAATCCGTTAGTGCTTGGCGAAAAGCCTTTGCACCGGAGTCGGTTGAAGCCGAACCAAAGCCTTAAAGGAGGCACTATGACAGAGTCTACCCCTACCACTCGCCCCTTGATCATTATTAGCTCACGCACGGGCAATACGATGACCGTTGGTCATGCGATTTGTGATGGGTTGCCCGGTTGCGTAATGATGCGCCCCGCAGAAGTGCCTGAGGATTTAACCCCCTTTAATCCTGTTCTCTTAGGGTTCTGGAACGACAATAACGATGCGCCCGAAGAAATGAAGCGCATTGCAAAGCGCTTACACAATAAACAGATTGGTTGTTTTGCGACCATGGGGGGAAATCCCGAAACCGAAGACGCACGCAATTGGATGAAAGAAACGAGCAAGAAGCTCGTTGAAGCCGGTAGCAACAATCGACTCGTGCGGACGTTCCTCTGCCAGGGACGCATTGACCCAGAACAATTCAGCCAAATGACTGCGCTTTTAGAGGGGCAACTCAAGGATGTGGATGATCCGCAAGCGCACCGTCGCCACAGTGAAACGCATCCTGACCGACTCGATTTATCGAAAGCCGTGGAGCTCTTCCGTGGGGCCTTTGGCAATATGTGGTAAGGTTACTGTTTTTTCAGTTCGCGCTTAACCGACAAATGTCAAACGAAAAAAATACAAACGATACGATGGGAAAAACGGAAGACGTACAGGTGTCTGAGCCGGTTCGTTACGCCTATGCCAAACGCGTTCGCTCCTTAGTGCGCTCCAAGTATGTACAAATCAAGAGTACCCAGGAATTAGGCGCACTGTTGCGCATTGTGCGTCAGCGTATGAATCTCACACAAGGGGAAGCGGCTGCGTGTTGTGGGGTAGGGCGTCGCTTTTATATCGAGTTAGAAAACGGCAAGGAGAACTTGTACTTTGGGAAGATGCTCGAAGTGCTCGATACCCTCGGTATTCAACTCTTTGTGGGAGGATTAGGGGCCGCGTTTTCACCCGAAGAATTGGCGATGGCCCCGCTTAAACTTGAGCCGAGTGACGCACAACATATCTGGAACGTGGAACTGTCGACCCATATGCCCATGCCCTATGAAGAAGCGGCTAAACCCAATACGGGACGAGCGATTGGCAGTGTAGGGATGCAGTGGCGTGGACGCCAAAGTCTCTTCCAAATCGATAATGTGACGTATCAATACGATGAAGCGACAAAGCTCTTGGTAAGTACGCCCACGTTAGGAAAAACTTCCTAACGTACAGCGTTCACCGACGAAAAAACGATCAAAAAGAAGCCCCAGGATCAATGCCCTAGGGCTCTTTTTTCACCCAAAGCAGGAATGAAAGTGAGCGCTCACTATCGTTGATATCCCTGTCAGAGAGCCTACTCAAATAAACTCGCCATCAAACTGACATCGGAGGGGTTCGCTCCACTTTCCACCGCAATACTTTCCCAATCGCGTAGCGCTCGACGTAGTGTCATGAGGCGCATTTTGGCGTCGGAGGTGCGTAATCCAAAGTAGGGGGCGAGCGCTACACAGTCTTCCACATCGTAAAGGGGTTTGCGACCATCGGCGGTTATGCCCCCTTGACGTGATCCGTAGCCGACAGGAGCCCACTCGAGTTGATGGGCTGGGGCGAGACGCCAACCGTTCGGTTCACGAATAAACTGCCAGCGTTCGGGGCGATCACCTGAACGATTCGTCAGTAGGGTATAGGCTAAACGATCCCAGAGTTTAGGTAGGTCTTCGCCGGGGGCGGCTCCCTCACGATTCAAAATGTCTGCCATACTCAGGTAGCTCACGGGAACCGGGCGGCCCGTGCGAGGATGGACTCGATAGGCAAGCGTCGTACTACTGGCGCAGTGGCGAATATGCGAGCGAATGACGGTACGATCGCGTACTCGCTCCGAGACATTAAGACGATCAAAGCGTTCCAAGGTTAAAACTGATTCCCCCATACGACGTGCATAGTTATAGTCCACGGTCTCGATGCCACAGGCACGGGCCATTTTCAGGGCGAAAGCACGCCAAAACGGCACATCGTAAGCATCACGTAGGCTAGGGAGGACAACCTGAATCGGGCGACGCTCGGTAGTCATCGTAAAGCTCAGCCGTTCATCAGGGGTGAGCGACGCACGACGCAATACGGCTTGTTCGTCGGCAGTGTTTTTCCCGCGTTCGAACGCGTGAAACGCAAAAACGAGCTCCGTGAGGTCATTGAGGTGCATCGGGCTCTGATGTGTCAGGGCTGGTCCCGACTCAGGTACAAAAAGAAGACCACCAATTGTAACTGAATGGTCGGGAAGCAAAATCGCACCTAAAAGACTTTTTGAGGCATAAGGACTCCACCCCGCCGGAGGGGCTTCGTTGGGTAGGGGATCAAAGAAGAGCTCAGCATCGGGGTGGGGTTGTCGGTCTTTGATGAACCCAAAGGTACGCAAATTTCCAAGCGGTTTTTGCACGCCTAACTTTAACGGGCAGTCGAGTCCTAAGGCGAACCCTTGGCTACACCAACCGAGGCTGTATTCAAAACTGGGTCGCTCATTCATCGCAGCACGTACCGGAGTGCCTGGGCGAGGGGATCGGGTCTCCTGATTTTCACTCACGCTCGGCTCATTGGCAGGAAGATGAGTAGGGAATGTAATCCAACCAATCAAAGGAAAGTGATCTATCCACGCGGCGCGAACTTCATAACGATTGGGTAGGGAAGTACTCATTGTCGATTCTCTTAAATGGCACGATCTGTTTTCTTTTGGCGAACACGTTGAGGAAGATTTTTTTCTTCCATGAGCATACCAACGCTATCTTGATCATAGCTACATAGATCAGAGAGATTCTGAATCAGACCTAAGGCATTAATGACACTTGCCACATTAGCCATTGCAATTCCAGGATCGCCTTTCTCTATTTTAGAAAGTGTATTGAGTGAAATTCCTGAACGTTCTGCCACGATAGCTTGTGTGAGTCGGCGTCGGATTCGTGCTGCTTTGAGGTTCTGTCCGAGAGCGATTAGCGCTTCTTCAACAGCAAAAGAATGTCGCATAAGACCTCGCAAGATGAGTATTAATCTATATAACTCACATTATATTGCGAATAAGGAATTTTGTCTATTAGCTAAGGCTGTTTTATTGGGTGGGTAAGTTAACCCCAGTAAAATCAAGGGTTTCAACGGGGTGTTTCTTCTTATCGAGTAGAATTTAATACGCATGATGATGCGAGTAATAGCTTATAAACCTCATTATACTGCGAATAAAACACCGCAAAACTACTAATTTTTTTGTGAATTTTCCCCGTTTTTCACGATTTCTTCCCTACCCTATCCTGAAAAGGAATGCACGCTGCTACAACGTTCAGAATAGTAAAAAGTGATTTCGCGAGAGGAATGAACCCGATTTTCAAAATTTTATACTCAATTTTTTGACATCACAAAATCAAAAATAAAACAATTAATAATTTTGATATATGTAAGTCATGAACAAAAATGAAACATCAAATTTTTCATTTTTTGTCTTACTATGAGAAAAAAATGGAACAATCTAT
>CAJJMF010000175.1 GCA_905192805.1 uncultured Sutterella sp.
AAGCGGGTCATCCGAAGTACAGTGAACGGGGTGGTGGTTTATATCGAAGAGAGTCCCAACCACTGGATTCAACGGCCCAACATGACATGGACCGAAGTGGTACTGGCCGAACACCCGTCGTGGACGAGGGACGATCTGGAGGATATGATTCAGGCCTTCGGCTTTTTTTAGCAACGACTATGAGGACTTCTTAAATGGAAGATCAAGGGATCAGTCAACTGGACTATCTGAAGCAACTCTACGATCGTCGACTGAAGAACGGGAAGGATCCGAATTCGGTTGTAATGCGCTCGATTCGGGATCAGATAGCGTCGATGGAACGTGACGAGGATATGAAGAAACTCGCGAAGGAGGAACCCGAAATTTATCGGTTCATTATGAGCGGGGTCAACATCAACGAATAACAACCGAAGAGCAATACAGGGCGCTTTTAGGTGAGGGCGAGAAGTTCGAAGCTGGAACTTTCAAAGAACTTCAAGAGGCATACAAACAAATTGACGCCATTGCCTTGATCCCAAAGCCCACTCTGCCGGCAGAGTTCACCTCTATCCGAGAAGGTGTGCGCCGTGCGAGCGAACACGTTGAGCTCATCGCACAGATTGAAGCCGACCGCAAGATTCAACTTGCTTCGGACCAGTACGAAAACGGTTGGATCGCTCCACCGCCCGATATTGATCCCAACACACCCAAAGAATTTTCGCAAGGAGCATTAGGTGACGCAGAAATTAGACGAATCCAAGCTGACGCCAGAGCAGAAGCAAATCAACTCAATCTCAAAGAGTTTCCGATGGCATTGGATTGAGCAAGAACTGAAGGCTTTAGAAATGGCCGAAGTCAACGGCAAGCGGGTCATCCGAAGTTCAGTGAACGGAGTAGTGGTGTATATAGAAGAAAGGCCCGACCACTGGATCATTCGGCCCAACATGACGTGGGGCGAAACGATGTTGGCACGGCACCCACAATGGACGGAGGATGACAAGGAGGAACAGATTCAAGCCTTCGGCTTTTAACCCGTGGTACAAGGAGCACTAAGTGACTCAGAAATTAGACGAATCCAAGCTGACGCCAGAGCTGAGGCAGATCAACTCTATCTCAAAGAACTTTCACATGCAGTTAATTGAGCAAGAACTGAAGGCTTTAGAAATAGCCGAAGTCAACGGCAAGCGGGTCATCCGCAGTTCAGTGAACGGGGTGGTGGTGTATATCGAAGACAGCCACAACCACTGGATCGCTCGACCCAACATGACATGGGAAGAAGCGGTACTGGCGAAGCACCCACAATGGACGGAGGACGACTTGGAAGAACAGATTCAGGCCTTCGGCTTTTAACTCCAGTTGCCCGTCTGGCCCCAAAACAGCGTTCTACCCTCCTTGAGAACGCGGGAACACTCGGCCCAACTTCCTGTTGAGATCCCGAAACAAGATTCTTGCGGACACGCAGAGCAACGTTGAAGCGACTTTGCGATAATGCCCACAACATCCTTCACGCCCGAGTGCGTGACTCTCCGAATCGAATTTTCTCCATACTAAACTATGCGACTCTCGTTATCTCGCACCGCCCATGGGTTCGGTGCGCTCGTTGCGACGTTTTTGACTTTTCTCTTTGCGGTGTCGCCCTCCTGGGCGAAGTCCCCCGAAGAGGTACGGGCACAGTGCGCCCGTGAACACCGTCCCTGTGTGGGTCTTG
Source organism: uncultured Sutterella sp. (assembly GCA_905192805.1). Lineage (GTDB taxonomy): Bacteria > Pseudomonadota > Gammaproteobacteria > Burkholderiales > Burkholderiaceae_F > Sutterella. The sequence goes on from CAJJMF010000175.1 coordinate 1,688, forward strand.
TCCTCTCAGGGGGTGGGGCCCGTGGGTTTGCCCACGTGGGCGTATTGAAGGTTCTTCAAGAATTAAACATCAAGGTGGACGTTGTAACGGGCACCTCGATGGGGAGTATGGTTGGGGGTGCCTACGCGGCAGGCTATACGGCCGAACAAATTGAAGACATCATTCATAGTGTCGACTGGAAACGCATGTTTGCAGTGAGCCCCGATCGTCAAGATGTGCCGTGGCGCCAAAAGTTGGATGACTATCGCAATTTGTCCACCAACTCCATCGTGATCACGAAAAAAGGGGAAATCGCCTTCCCGGAAAGTATTGTGCCGAGCCAAGAGCTGAGCCTCTTTTTGGAAAAAGAAACGGGGGTGGTGAATGGGATCAACGATTTAAGTGACCTCGCGATTCCGTTTAAGGCGGTGGCAACCGACTTGGTGAGTGGTAACCGCGTCGAACTGCAAAAAGGGATCAACTTAGCCGCCGCCATGCGTGCCTCGATGTCGGTTCCGGGCGTTTTTGCGCCAGTGAATCAATACGGGAAGATGCTCGTCGACGGCGGGCTCGTCGATAACCTCCCCGTGCAGTTAGCCCGTGACATGGGGGCAGACGTCATCATCGCGGTCAATGTGGGTACGCCCTTAATGAAGCGTGAAGAGCTCACGTCGGTCGTGACCGTGATGGGACAGATGGTGAACTTATTGACGGAACAAAACGTTCGTCGTTCGATTGAAAGTTTGAAGTCGACGGATATTCTGATTACCCCCAATTTAGAAGCGTTGAATTCCACCGACATGGAACAAAGCGGAGCGATGATCACCGCTGGGTATCAGGCAGCCGATGCCCTCCGTAAAAAGCTTTCAGCCTTGAGCGTCGTGCCCACACAGTGGATTGCGTGGGAGCAGCGCCGTATGCACGCCGTGCTCCCCGCGACCCGCCAAAACGAACACACAGTGAGTGCGGTCAAAATTGAAGGGCTCACCTACGTGAACCCAGAGCGTGTTGAAGAAGAATTGGCTCTGGATGTGAGTAAGCCGATCACCAATGAAGACATCGAAGCGGCCACGCGTCGCGTGTGGGCGGATGGCAACTTTAGCCATATTCGTTACCACTTTGAACCCCAACAAGACGGAACGACGATTCTCGTTTTTGAACCCAAAGAGAAAAAGCCGGGTTTTGCAAGCATTCGTATGGGTGGATCGGTCGAAACCGACTTCCAAAGCTCACAAGCCTTTAACCTTGTGTTTGGTCACCGTTGGGGGTGGCTAAACGATTGGGGTGGTGAGTGGCATAACGAACTTCAGGCGGGGAGTGTGAAGCGCTTCACGAGTGAATTCTTCCAACCCTTAGGACCCACGAGTCTCTGGTTTGTGCAACCACGCGTCGAATACGTCTGGCAACCGTTTGACGTGTATCGCAACAATGAGGCCATCGCGCGCTTTAGAAACGAAGAACTCATGGGTGAGTTTGACGTTGGGTACTCGTTGGGTCGCAATGGTTTTGTGAAGGGTACTCTCGGGTACCTAGCTGCCCGTTCACGTCGCGAAATCGGTGAAATGGATTACAACCGCGATGTGATCCATACGCCGTATTTGAGTTTGTCGCTCTACCATGACACGCTTGACAATATCAACTTCCCAACGAAGGGTCACCGAGTGGAGTTGAGCTTACAGCGTCTCTTCTCGGATGAACTGGGGATTGCGAACCAAACGGTATTCCATGTCTCTGGCTTGTGGCCTTATTCCTATGGTCCCTGGACGGTGATCGCGAAAGCGGACTATGCCAAGGCGGCGATTGATAACCTCTTTTCTATCGGGGGCGCGTTCCGTATGACGGGTTCACCCTATAACCGCTGGACAGGGTCGAACTTGGAGTGGGGGTCGTTGACGGTTTCACGCAACATGTCAGACCTCTTACAGCTGCATTCGAACCCGGTGTGGTTAGGGTTGAGTCTTGAAATGGGACGTACCTGGAACCGTGCGAGCGATGCGTGGTCGGATACGAACGATAAGCGCTTCCATAAAGCCATCGGGATGTATGTGGGGGTCGATAGCGTGATTGGACCGCTCTTCTTGATGGCAGGGCACACGCTCGATGTGGGCTCTGGGGTGTACTTCTTCTGGGGTCACCCGATGCGCTAAGGCATGAATGACGAAAGGGCTTCGAACGATCGAATTCGAAGCCCTTTCTCTTAGGGATTATTTAAGCCAATGAGACCCGCGAATTTTTCAAAGAACGCTTTCAGGCGTTCAATGACGGCTGCGAGCTTCTTGGGGCGTTGATTATTAAAGAGCCCCATGGGAGGCAGTACCGAGTCAAGTGCCATCCCCGTGGTGGGCAATTCCCCATCGCGGAACGCATCCATCACGAGTTTGCGCGTCGCCTCAGGTTTAAGTTTTTCCTCACTAATGAGATTAAGTAATTCTTCTTCCATCTGCGTGTCGACGTGTTTTCGCCACGCGTCCACCACAGACGTGGTGCCGGGATTCACCTTCGCAATGAACTGATCAATGAGTTCCTTCTTACTACGTAGCTCAGGATTTGAATTAAGTGCCTTGTTAATGCGCGCGAGCACATCCTTATCTTTACAGAGTTTGTCCTTATACTCTTCGACCAAACGCAGGATATAGTCAATGTTGATTTGATCTTGGCGGACCAGTTCCAACTCAAAGATCAAGTCATCGGTGACGTTTTCCTTTTGGGTTTTTGTAGGACGCAACTCATCGTAAATATCCAGGTATTGGCTCTGGTAGTCCTGACGGTCACGCTCGCTCAATACATCCTTGACTTTAAAGCCGTCAAAGGCCGTGAGAATGTTGCGTAGGCGCAGAATATCCCCGAAAAGACGAATAAAGTCTTTCTTGTTGTCTTCCCCTACAATCGGCTCTCCTAAGGGGAAGCGCTCTTTCAGTTCTTCAACGAGTTCCGAGTACCCTTTGACTGTTTTACCGTTATTGTCGGTATAGCCGTTGAGGTAGTCTTCAAAGGGACGCAGGACGACCATCCCCGAGGCCTTTTCGTTACCAAAGAGGGCAAGCGCTTCATCGGTGGCCTTGTCGAGCTTCCTAAAGCAAATGATATTGCCGTAGGTTTTCACCGAATTCAAAATGCGGTTGGTGCGCGAATAGGCTTGAATGAGCCCGTGCATCTTGAGGTTCTTATCGACCCAGAGTGTGTTGAGCGTTGTTGCGTCAAAGCCCGTTAAGAACATGTTGACAACGATCGTGAGGTCCACCTCGCGATTTTTCATGCGCATCGACAGGTCTTTGTAGTAGTTCTGAAACTTATCGCCCGAGGTGTCGAAATTGGTGTTAAACATCT
>CAJJMF010000176.1 GCA_905192805.1 uncultured Sutterella sp.
TACTCTTATGTTCCGCTCGGTACTGGTATTGGTTATGCTGGCGCTGCCAAGGACTTTAACTTCGGTTATGGCGACCGCGCTGACAACACGTTGACCTATGTCACCCCGAGTTTTGGTGGTGTCAAAGTTTATGCTCAGTACTCTTTCCAAGCTAACGGTCAGGAAGAAGCTGATGTCAACAATAACAACCGTTACGCTGCTTTAGGTGTTAACTACAATGGCGGTGCTTTCAGCACGGGCTTAGTCGTTGACTACCTTATGAAGGGTGAATACAAGGCAATGTACACCGATTCCAAGGGTAAGGTTCAGGAACACAAAGATGGCGACCGTACCGATCAGTGGAAGGTTTCTTACGGTGCTAGCTATGACTTCGGCGTTGCCAAGGTTATGGGTATGGTCCAGTACACGGAACACCTCGATAAGATCGGTGGCGTGTATTCCTTTGCCGGTAGCACCCTCAACGGTGGTGATGGTTTGAAGGGTTGGAACGTTGCTTTGGGTACGGTTGCTCCTGTTGCTGGTGGTGACTTGAAGGCTCAGGTTAACTACGTTAACGTTAAGGACGAAGACAACTCCGCTCGTAAGCTCGACGGTTATGGTCTCGGTCTCGAATACGTCTATCCGCTCAGCAAGCGTACGTCGGTGTACACGTGGGGTACCTACAACCAGTTCAAGGACAAGGCTAAAGACGAAAAGACCAAGGTTGGTCAGGTCGGTCTTGGTTTGACCCACAAGTTCTAATCAGTTACTTCACTCTGAAGTCTGATACTTGAATCCCTAAGGGCTCTGGAGAAATCTGGGGCCCTTAGATTTTTATGGGAATTTATTTTTTCAAATCTCGTTTCCCTGCCCACAGCCTAAACGTTTGTCGCTATCATTAGGAAAACATCAATTTCGGTGACAGGCTATGCCTAAAGTTTCAGTTCTTGTTCCGCTCTATAACACGCAGTTGGATCACCTCAAGGTGATGATCGAATCCGTTTTAGCCCAGACGTATACGGATTTTGAACTCCTTATTCTCAATGACTCTCCCACGAACGATGCGCTTCGTGAGGTGGTGAAGTCTTATACCGACTCGCGTATTCGCTACGTTGAAAATGAACGGAACTTAGGGATTTCAGCCTCCCGCAATCGCCTTATCGATTTAGCACAAGGCGAATACTTGGCCATTTTTGACCATGACGATATTTGTGAACCGCAGCGCTTAGCACTCGAAGTGGCTTACCTCGATGAACATCGTGATGTCGGGGTCGTGAGTGGACAAACGATCGATATTGGTAATGGTCGCCTCTCGGCCTTCCCTGAAAATAACGCCGATATTAAGGCAGGGCTCATGCACGGTTGCGTGGTGGCTCATCCCGCGGCCATGATTCGCAAGTTGGTGTTGATCAACAATGGGATCCGCTACGAGCCGGCGTTTTCCCCCGCTGAAGATTACCTCCTGTGGATCCGCTTAATTGGCGTCACGCTCTTTCATAACTTAAAAGAGCCCATGATCCAGTACCGTAACCATGAGGACAACACTTCGCACCGTCGTCACGAAAAGATGGCGGATGCGGATTTGCTCATTAAAGGGATCGCTGCGAACGCCTATCCCCATTTACTCCCTGAAAATACGAATCGCTATTGGGTAAAGCTCTTTGGTGTCGTGCCGCTTCTCAAGGTAAAACGAACCTCGCATAAAAAGACCTATAGCTTATTCGGGGTGATACCGCTTGTCACGATTACGACCTAATCCGTAACATCGAAACCGCTAGCCATCACGTACTCTTATTCTTAGGAAAGAATAAGTAAGACAGGAGTAGACAGATGGCTAGTGTGATGGAAAAAGACGTCTTGATCGAAATGCTCGCTCACGTGGTGGCAGGCATTGCGTTATCGACCAGGCACAAAGTAGAACTCACCAAGCTCGCACACTATCGCGAGGAACTCTATCGAACGTCTCCCGAGGAACTCGATTTTGCTCTCTGGATAGAGCGCCTCAAAGGCTATAGCACGCACGAGAATGCCCTGAGTGTCCTTCAGGCTACGCACCCCCTCACGGAAGCTGAACGTGCCGCTATTGAAGCGGAAATCGCCCGCTACGATGAAGACAGCGATGTGGAGACGAAATTCCCGCTCATTTGGGACGTTCTCACCGCCGCCCATGGTGACGTGACTGCGTCAGAGCAAGTGGCCTTTGTCTTAGGTGGACAACCAGGTGCCGGAAAGGCCTTCGCCACACAAACCATCAAAAACGAGTATCCGGACGCGATTGTGGTGAACGCGGACGAATTCCGTCCATTTCACAAGCACTATGCGGATTTTTATCGCCTCTATGGCGAAGACGCGTCACGCTATACCGGAAGTTTTATTGCGAAGTTGGTGGCTCGGGTCCGTAATCGTACGATGGAACTCGGCTTACCCCTAGTGATTGAAGGCACATTTCGGACGGCTAACACCCCGATGACGGAATTAACCACACTTCGTGAGCAAGGTTATCGCGTCGAGATTCTGCTTTGTACGCGCTCCGTTGAGGAAAGCTGGGGACATACGCGGGAGCGTGGCGACAAACTCTTAAGCGTAGGGCTACCACCTCGGTATGTGCCACGTGAGCATTTTGATTCGGTCATCGGAGCCCTGGCAACCAACGCCCAAACGGTCTATGCCTCAGCGCTTGCGTATCGGTTTCGGATTTATGGTCCCGATGGGCTTTTGTGGGACTCGGCGGCGCCTGGCGAAAATACGCCCAACGCCGTGATTCAGCGTACGCTCTATCCGTAGGGCACCATGCAACGCTCGACAAAATGCAACGCTAGACAAAAGAATAGGGTAGTGGATGTCGGTCTCACTACCCTTTGTTTGATCTAACCGGAAGGTCTCTTAAATCGGCTCGGTGAGCGCACGTAAAACGCGTGCTGCATACGTTTCCCAGCATTGAATCGTAGCCGGGGCCAGCGCATCACGTAACTTCGTATTATCTAAACGCGAATTGAGAGGGCGCGTCGCGGGTGTCAGGTATTCCGAACTGGGGATTCCTTTAATCGCATCGGGCATCAGCATAAAGCCGTCTGCCGAAGCGCTTTCGCGCACAATCCAGCGTGCGAATTCGCACCAATTCGTCGTCCCACAGGGAACGAGGTGATAGGTCCCCTCTAAGGCGGGGTTCTGAAGGGTTTTGAGCGCTAACTGTAAGGAATAATCCGCAATGAATTCGGCCGAGGTAGGAGCCCCCACTTGGTCTTCCACCACATTTAACGAGGTCTTCGTTTTGGCTAAACGCAGGATCGTCTTCATGAAGTTTTTCCCGAACACGCCATAAACCCAACTCGTGCGGCAAATGAGGTGACGAGCGCCTTCTTCGCGGATGGCTTCTTCCCCAAAGAGTTTGGTGCCACCATAGACATTCAAGGGACCCGTGGCATCGGTTTCTACAAAAGGCGTCTCCCCCTCACCATTAAAGACATAGTCGGTACTGTAGTGCACCAGGAGGGCGTTGACGGCTTTGGCAGCTCGCGCCATCACGCGTGGGGCTTCCACGTTAATCGTGTGGCAGAGTTCTGGCTCGCTTTCCGCTTTATCGACAGCCGTGTAGGCGGTCGCGTTAAAAATCAGATCGGGCTGAACGTGCGCAATCGTCGCCGCAATCCCGTCTAAGTCGGTCACATCCCCGCATAACCCTTCTTCGCCCTGACGATCGAGGGCAATGAGTCGTCCATAGGGAGCCAAAATGCGGTGGAGTTCGGACCCCACTTGGCCGTTTTTACCAAATAAGAGAATCGTTAAGGGGCGCGTAGCGCAGGATGTCGACATGAAAACCTCAAAAATACTGAGAAACACGCTGTGCCCAGTGACGCACAGCACGAGGGTATTCTATCAGCTCATCCACACCGGTGAAGCGAGCGCACTTCCCAAAAATAGGGGTTGCAAGAAAGTTCATACAAAAATATAATTCGTATGAAAACTTACTACAACACCGTATTCATGCGGTTTCTGACTTATTAAAGGACTGACGTATGCCGTTCACTCACCCGACTCAATCCCTTCTCACCCTCGCACTTCTTAGCGTCGCACTCGGTTTGGCGGGCTGTGATCAGGGAACGCCTACTCCCAAAGCCACCCAAGACAATCCCACGGCGGCGGCCTCCACGCCTAAGGACGTGTTGACCTACGGCTCCATGAAAGACATTCGCGACATCAATCCGCATCTCTACTTAGGGGAAATGCCCGCGCAGGCGATGGTCTTTGAAGCGCTCACAAAAAATACCCCCGACGGAGTGAAACCCTGGTTGGCGGAACGTTGGGACGTGAGCGAGGATGGTCGCGTCTATACGTTTCATTTGCGCCACGACGTTAAGTTCACGGACGGTACGCCCTTTACGGCCGAGGCCGTCAAAGCCAATTTTGATGCGGTGATCCAAAATAAGAGTCGCCACGCCTGGTTAGACTTGATGAATTTGATTGAGCGTAACGAGGTGGTGGATACCTACACGTGGCGCTTAACGCTGAAAAATGCCTATTTCCCCACCTTGATCGAATTGGGATTGACGCGCCCCTTCCGGTTTATTTCGCCTAAGTGTATGAAAGAGGGGACGACCTTAAATGGCGTAACCTGTTTAAACGGCACGGGCCCGTGGGTGTTAACGGAACACAAACACAACCAAGAAGCCCGCTTTATGCGTAACGAATCCTATTGGGGCAGTAAGCCCGCGATTCGGGAAGTCCGCTGGACCGTGGTGCCCGATTCGCAAACGCTTCTTTTAGCGCTCAAAAAAGGCGAAATTCAACTCATCTTTGGCGCCGACGGGGATCAACTCTCGGTGGATGCGATGGATGCGCTCACCAAAGAAGGGCAATTCACAACGCTTTGGAGTCAACCCTATGCGAGCCGCACGATTTTATTGAATTCGAAGCGCCCCATCTATGCTCTGCAATATTCATGCCTTTTTCAACAGCC
>CAJJMF010000177.1 GCA_905192805.1 uncultured Sutterella sp.
GATAGAGGAACCGCCTCGCTTCCTTTAATGGGGATCACGAGGCGGTAGTTTAGGTTTACGACGAGCGGGTGGGAAGCCAACCGACAAGCGATCGCAATGATGACGTCGGACGATACGTATCGTAAGAACCGCATTGTCGAGGCACTGGAGGTGACCTATGGAGACCAAAATTTGGCGCTCAAAACCGCCTCACTCGTTTTGGAACGGTTAACTCAGATCACTCAGCCCGACGAGGTGTACGAAAAGGTCACCAATATTTGGTCAAAACGCACCGACATGAAACCGATTCACGACAGCGTTTTGGTCTATTTTTGGCTGACGCTCCCAAGCGACAAAGCCAAGGACGAGGTATTCACGCGCTACTTCTGGGCGAAATGGCGCCTCTATGCGAAGACGGACTACTTTAGTCAAGTGAATCCTGAACAGTACGTCTGGACCACCGTGAGTAACGGGATCACCTTAGCGGAACTCTTACGGGCTCGCCAATTAGGATTGATTAGTGCCGACGATGTCACCCGTGAATGGGTCGGATCGGCGCTACGTATCGAATACATTCAGGAAGCGAGCCGTCTTTTGAACGGTTGGCGTCGCTTGGGGCAAACGGTTGCTGACCAAGTGGACTTAAACGCGGTGCGTGAACACTATAACCCGATCTGTGATCGGGTCTTGGATGCAGAAGTGAATCGCTTAGAGTCCGCAACGGCGTTAAGTGACTATGCCATGAAGATGGACTATATGGAAGGCGCCAGTCGTCTCGTGCGGGTCTTAACGGCGTTGGGGAGCGACAAACTCTCCCGCGCACGCTCAACGCCTCCGAGTAAACGGGAAGTGCTCACGCATTTGATTGAAGTGAGTCGCCCGGCGCCCGAGGATACGCCCGAAACGCTCAAAGCGCTATTGAGCGACGCGAAGATTGCCGAAGAGCGATTGATCGAAGTGAGCTTCTTGGCGCCCAAATGGCTCCCCTTGTTTGAACCCGTTTTAGGGATTCCCCATCTCACCTCTGCCGTCTTCTACTTTAAGGCGCACGCAGGCGAAGTCTATAGCAACGAAGACAAAGCCCGTCTCGCGCGCTTCACCCCGATTGCGCCCGAAGATTTGGAAGAGGGCGCGTTTGACAGTCACTGGTTTGAAGCCATCTATGAGTCACTGGGAAAAACGCGCTTTGATCGGTTTTACCGGGCCGCGCGCTTTATTAGTAGTTCCAACAAACACACACGGGCACGCGAATTTGCGGACGCTGTGCGTGGGGAACTCGATAAAACCGAGGCACTCAAAGCCATTGTCGAAAAACGTAACCAGACCCTACTCAAAGCCTATGGGTTGATCGCGCTTGACGAATCGGATCCGACCGACTTGGCGACGCGCTACCAAGTGATTCAGCGCTTCGCGAAAGAGAGCCGTCAGTTTGGGGCACAACGCCGTCAAAGTGAAAAGCGTGCCGTCGAAATTGCGCTCGACAACTTAGCCCTCACCGCCGGGTTTAGCGATCGGACGCGACTCATTTGGCATCTGGAAACGGAATTGCTCGAGCAGATGACGGCCTATTTCACACCGCGCACGGTGGGAGACGTCACCGTGGCCCTCACGGTCAATCCGGATGGGAAAACGGCCCTGGTGGTACAAAAGGGCGAACGGGTGCTCAAGTCCGTGCCGGCGGCGATCAAAAAAGACGCGTATGTGCTCGAGTGCCGTGAACGGATGGCGGAATTAAACGATCAGCACCAACGCGCCCGCTACCTCTTAGAGGAGTTGATGGAAAACCAGACGGCGATCACGGTCAAAGAGTTGACGCTCTTGACAAAGAATCCTGTGATTGCGCCGCTACTGGCCTCGCTTGTCTGGGCACATGACGCCGCGGTGGGCTTTTTCCGTGACGGCCGTTTAGTCACCGAGTGGACGAAGGACGTGAATCCCGACGTGCCTCGTCTCTCGGACGAAACCGAACTACGGCTCGCGCATCCCGTGGAACTTTACCGTCGGGGTGTCTGGGCAGACTTTCAGCGGGTGCTCTTTGACGCCAAAGTGCAACAACCCTTTAAGCAAGTCTTCCGTGAACTCTACCTACCGACCGACGAAGAAAAGGCTTCGACCGAAAGTCTGCGTTACTCGGGTCACCAGGTGCAGCCCGCCAAGACGGTGGGGCTTTTAAAGGGACGCTTGTGGCGAGCGGACTACGAGGAGGGGCTTCAAAAGGTCTATTGGCGTGACGATATCGTGGCGACGTTTGTCGCGATGGCCGATTGGTTCAGCCCAGCGGATATCGAATACCCCACGCTCGAAGGCGTACGGTTTTATCGACGCAGCACCGGCGAGCGGTTAACGCTCTCGGCGGTGCCCGAGGTGATTTTCTCGGAAGTGATGCGCGATGTGGACTTAGTCGTGAGCGTAGCGCACGCGGGGGGAGTGGACCCCGAAGCGAGCCACTCGACCATGGAAATGCGTGCCGTGATTGCGCAATTGACGTGCGAATTGTTGAAACTCGCCAACGTGACGTTCGTGGGGAACTTCGCGCATATCGCGGGCGAACGCTCGGAGTACCGACTCCACTTAGGTAGTGGTGAGGTGCACTTGAAGTCCGGCAAACACATTCCGGTCCTCCCCGTGCACTCGCAGCATAAGGGGCGGATCTTCCTCCCCTTTGTGGACGACGACCCCAAGACCGCCGAGATTCTCTCGAAGATGATTCTCTTTGCTGAAGACCGTAAGATCAAAGATCCCGCGATTTTGGATGCGATTGACTAAGGGTTCAGGGCTGAGGAGCCAACACTAGCGCTGTTGGCTCTTCACCGTGACGGGTTCAAAAATATAGGCGCTTTTAAAGATCGCGTCTTTGAGCGCGGCGTACTTCGCATTCAAGACATACGCTTCGGCAACCGTCGACGCTGTGCTCTGAAAACCAAGACGTACCAGCTGGTTGGCAATGAGAATGCCTACCGTGGTGCCCGCGGTGTAGGTCGTGCGGTTGGGATCCGTATTTTGCGCCACAAAGTCGACCCGAATGGCCGGATGCCCCGCGATGCGGGTCGAGGTGGCTTGATACTCTAAGACTTTTCCCCCGACAAAGAGGTCCCGTACGTCAGAGGCTTCGGCGCCCTCAGCGAGCAGCGCTTCCCAGAGGGAGTTCCCATCCGCGTTAAGCGGGGCGGGCGTCATCAAGAGGATCGTATTGACGATGGCCTCCCCGTCAAAGCTGTAGCGCATCGAGAGAATAGCGGGATTCGACGCGGTGTCGGCCGTGCGCCAGGCGCCAGGAAACGTCATCCGAATATCGGGCAGTGAGGTGGGCGAGGGGTCCGTCTTGGGGGGAGTCACTTTAGCGTTGGAGCGCTTTTCTGACGCCTCAAGCGCGTTCGCTCGGGCTTCGGCCGAAGAGAAAAATGCCGGATAGCGCTCCCAGCTCACTTCCGGACGATCCGAATAAATTGCTTCGGTGAGCGTTTGAAAGATACCCTCTTCCTTGGGATCGGGCACGGCCGTATGCAGAGCAAACAGGAGGAGCCCGTCGCGCGCGGTGCGTTCGTTGAGCGTATAGCGTACGAGGAGCGGGCGTCCTTGCGTGTGCAGCGCATTAACCAGCCGATTGAACCCCTCCGTGGTGATTCCGTGAATGCCCAAGTGTCGGCGTAGTGACTCGACGGCCATGGGGAAACGCTCTTCCCAGAGGGTATTCACCTTTTCCACGTCGTTGGCGAGCTCGGGGTAAGTGGTTTGAATCGCCTCGAGCACCTGCTCGCGGGCAATGACATAGCCCATCGCTTGCGTGAGACGCTGAAAGTCGTCCGGGGTGAGCCCAAGTGCCCAGACGGATTGGCTCGTGAGCGAAACGAGCGCGAGTAGGGCGCCAGCAAAGGGCATTAACGCGTAGCGTGCCGTAAAGAGAGCCATGTCACACACCTCAGGGAAAGCCAAAAATGTTGCCTTGGGATGGTTTGATTGTAGCCCAAGGAGGGCGTGCGATTGGGATTAACCGCGCGTTTCTCGCACTGAGAGAACCCTCGAGGTATGGCACTCAGAGTAGAATGGCAAAGAAGGCACTCACACAACGTGAGTGGTTGAGTTCACTTTTTTACTTTGACGCGTATTGACTATGCACTCCCACCGCTTTTCTCTTGCCCCTTTCACACACGGTTTAGGCAACGTCCGTTTGACCACACATCGCTTGGGCGTTGGGGCAGGGCTCGCCGTGTTGGCCTCGTTGTTGGTGGGCTGTGCCAGTACGGTGGTTCAACCAGGACCCTACCATATCCCGGAGAACGCGCTCAGTTTGCCCGTGGATTTTTCTCAGGTCTGTGTCTTAGATAACCCGGCGGTGAAGAATCCCCAATTGGTGGATGCGATTGTGGACGGCATTGTGGCCACGGGGGCCAAATACGTACCGCTTCCCTCGGATGCGGGTCCTCAGGCCTGCTCCTATGTGATGACCTATGACATCACGTACGAGGGGCGCTTAGTCAAAGCGATGACGTTTTACACGTTTGAAAACGGCATTCCCATTTATTCCGCTCGTGGTACCCCGGACGGCAACGGTGGGGTGACCTACGATATGGTGAGTGAATACGTGCAACTCGTGATTGAGCGCAGTAAGAGTGGTCGCGCACGCACGGGTGGACCTAAACCCAAGTCATCCGAGGCAAAAACGTCGGATGCGACGATGCCTACCAGCCCTAACGCTCCGTCCGCTCCCATAGCTGAACCGAGTGGAAGTGGGCTCACGGAACCGATTCTCGCCACCGAAGCGGAACTCAACACGCCCCACTAAGGGCCTTGCCTTTTCCCTACGTGGCGCTCCGAGTCGGAGCGCCTTGAGCTAGGTCAAACTCTCGTAACGGGCCCTCGTGCTCGAATCAAAATGTACCCCGGCGGACGCCACAAGCGCGGGCGACTTTGGCATAA
>CAJJMF010000178.1 GCA_905192805.1 uncultured Sutterella sp.
CACATCTTAAGCGCTAAGACCGGTCAACCTGTACGTACAGATGTGACCTCAGTGTCGATTGTGTCGCGTGATGGCACACAGGCCGATGCCTTGTGTACCGCCTTTTTTGCGATGGGATGGGATAAATCGATTGCTTTCTTGAAAACCCATCCACATATCAAGGCCGTGTTACTTAATGCCGATATGACGCATGTTGCCGTAACACCTGAGGCAAAGAAGATTTTTGTCCTGACGGATAAAAAAATGCAAATAGTTGAAATTCAACCCTAATGATGGAGCCCGAGTGATTGCACATTCGGGCTTTTCTGTATTGTGATTTAATAATAAGTAATTGAAAACCCTAAGATTTCTACCTTTTCTGACAGTGCTCCAGTAGACTTATAGCGTGTGGCGGACTCTGTTGCGCCCATGCTTACTGAATTGTTTATGAGGAGACCATCCATGAAAAAGACGTTAGCGTTCGCTATTTTCGCCTCCCTTTCGTTGTTAGCCAGCCAGGGTATGGCCGCTGAAGGCAAAGCACCTGCTGAGGATAAACCTGCTACGGAGCACGAACACAAATCCTGCTGCCCTGTTATGAAAGATAAGATGAAAAAAATGCACGAAGGGCATGATATGCAAGGCATGGATCATGCGAAGATGCATGAAGGACACGATATGAAGGCGATGGAGCATGGCACAAAGCACGAAGGACATAGTCACTCTTCAGAGGGTAAAGCGAAATAAGCCCTGCGCATTTCAGGCCTCCTGAGTGATGAACACTTGGGGGGCTTTGCTCTAAGTGGAAACTCTTTACAAGTTCTTAAAACTTGCTCACTACACTACTAACTCAAGGGGATCGTTCTAGTGGCATAGGACGAATACCTACACTAAAAGATGAAGGAGAATATCATGAAATTAGGGTTAGTTAGTTTGTTGTGTGCCATGATGGTTCCGAGTGTGTACGCCGCGGACATGGGGATGAAGGATCAACCCATGGAAAAGCCGATGATGGAATCGACCCAGAAAATGGATTCAGGCATGAAGCATGAAGACAAGATGATGGGGGACATGAAGCACGACGGCCACATGATGGGCGAGAAGAAAGACGGCATGAAGTCCGACAAGATGGATGACATGCACAAATCGGATATGGATCAAAAAAGCAAGAAGCCCATGATGTAAAGCAAAGCCAATTCCACTAAAGTCAGGGGTAGATTTTAGAGGAAATTCCAGAGAGCCTTCTTGTTCAAAGTCTCGGGTATGCCGTCTCAAGGGGTCAACTATGTATCGAATCGTGATTGTTGAAGACGAAGAGAAAATCGTAGCGACAGTGAGGGCGTATCTCAAACGAGAAGGTTTCTCTGTTTCTTGGGCCCGTAATGTGGTCACTGCCTACCAAACGATTAATGCACAGACCGATCTGGTCATTCTCGATCTGATGCTCCCTGACGGGAAGGGGGAGGATATCTGTGAACATATTAGTCGCACTTACGATACCCCCGTGATCATGCTGACCTCCAAAAGCAGTGAGCAATCCCGAATTAACGGTTTTGCTTGTGGCGCAGATGATTATTTGTGCAAACCCTTTTCCCCTCGCGAACTGGTTGCCCGTGTGAAAAGTATTTTGAAACGGGCTCGTCCTCAGGTGGAAACCCTGACCGTATCACCAACGCTCGAAATTAAACCGCAATCGCGCGGTGTAATCCACCATGGTGTGGATATCGGGTTGACGCAAGACGAGTTTCGTTTGTTTTATTATTTGTGTCAACACCCAGAGCGGGCATTTACCCGCGAGCAGCTCGCCAACCAAATTGACGCCACGGAATGCGTGGATCGGCTCATCGATGTGCATGTGCACCGCTTGCGCCAAAAATTAGGATCGGCGAAGTCGATCAAAACGGTCTATGGGGTAGGCTACCAATTGGGCGAGGTATAAGGAGTGTTCGCTGCGATTAAGCGCCGTTTAAAAACCATGAAGCGTCCCAATTTTTCCTTTCTCTTCGGGACGGTTTTTATCGTGATCACGGCCATCACGAGTCTCTTATTCATCACTCTCGGGAGCGTGGCCATTCATCGACTCTTTAGCTATTACGTTGATAAGTTGCATGCAGAAACCCACAAAATGCTGGTGATGCAAATTGAAATGCAATTTGAAAAGGGCAGAGGGTTTAATGCCAAGTATTTGGCTGAGTTGGGGGAGAGTTCGAAAGTTTTAGGAGACTACTTCACCGTAACCGATCTGAACGGTCAGACCATTTATTCGAATGAAAACACCGTGACCAAGTGTTGTCCCGATCCCTCTCACACGTATACGCACATGCAGTTTCCGCTCCATGATCGAGGAAAACTCGTCGGTCACATGCAGGCCGGATACTTTAAGAATCATTTGCCGTCGAGTGAAACCGAGGCTTTTTACCAAAGCGCCATCGCCATGATGGTGATTGCCATTTTGGCCATCATGATCTCGAGTGCGATCTTAGTTTTAGCTGTGTTGCGGTATTTATCGGGTCCCATTTATCAGCTTGAGAACGCCACAAAGCGCTTGGCACGAGGGCATTGGCAGTACCGTGTTCATGTCGACAGTAGCACTCGAGAGTTGCAAGACATGGCCCAAAGCATCAACGTTCTAGCGGAGTCACTCGAGCATCAAGAACAGTTTCGGCAGCGACTCGTGATTGAACTGTCGCACGAGTTGCGAACTCCGTTGCAAATTCTGATGGCGGAAATAGAGGGCTTGCAAGACGGTATTCATGAGATGACGCCCGAACATTTGCTCTCCATGCATGCCGAGGTTGAACGCCTCTCAAGACTCATCAAGGAATTGGAAAACCGGCTGATCTATGAAACGGGAACGTTCGACATTTTCTTAGAGCAGGTCAATGTGTCGGAACTGGTCGCTCGATTGGTATTGGGATTTGAGGTCAGTTTTGTACAAAAAGGCTTGGCGTTGGAGGTCAATATTGAGCCCGATTGTTTTGTCATGGCCGATTCAGTTCGATTAGCGCAAGCGGTCATCAACTTTTTGTCCAATGCACTGAAATATACCGACACTGGGCGAGTGACGGTTCGCCTGACGCGTCGCGGAAAAGAAAAACTCCTTTTGTCGATACGTGATACGGGGCCAGGTATTCCGCCTGAGGTCATTGAGCATGTGACCGAGCGCACACGGCAGCCGTTTAAAAACCCCGAGAGTCGGGGAGTAGGGCTTTATATTGCGGCCCTAATCATTCAAAAACATAGATGGCAGTTGCAGTTCGAGTGCCCCAAGGTGGGAGGCACTGTGGTGAACATCGAGATGGAGGTGGGGGAGCTGACGACAACAGGCCATTGAGATCCTTTCGCCCTCGGGCAGCGCACTACGTTAAAATGTGAGGACATTAACCAAGGAAGGTATTTTTATGACGGCTCCCCGATTTGTCCATCTGCGTATGCACACCGAGTATTCGGTTACCGATGGGATTACGCGTATTGACCCAGCAATTCATAAAGTAGCCGAACAAGGTGGTGTGGCCTTAGGAATTACCGACTTGATGAATATTTTCGGTGGGTTACGTTTTTATACGCATGCTCAGGCAGCTGGGATTAAGCCGATTATGGGGTGTGATATCCGCGTTCGCAATCCTGAGCGCCCCAATGATCCCTACCGTATGGCCCTTTTGTGTATGAACCACACGGGTTACCATTCGTTATGTGAGCTACTCAGTCGTGCTTTCCTTGATAAAGACGATGCCTACCGTGGCCAAATTGATGAGAACTGGTTTGATGAACCCAATGCCACGGAGGGACTAATTCTGTTAACTGGTGGTCCTGACGGTCGAATTGGCAAACTGTTGAGTTTAGGAAAAGAAAAAATCGGAACGACCGAGCTCAACCAATGGGCAAAACGTTTCCCAGGACGTTGCTATGTGGAATTACAGCGTGCAGGTCGCCCCGATGACGATGCGATTGTCCGTTATTTGGCCAATATCGCCGTCCAAGTGGGTCTTCCGGTTGTGGCGACCCACCCCGTTCAGTTTTTAAATCCTGAAGACTTTGAAGCTCATGAAGTGCGTTGTTGCATCGCTTCGGGCTATACATTGGCTGATCCGAATCGCCCCAAACCCTACACTCCAGAGCAATATCTCAAGAGCGAGGAGGAAATGTGCGAACTCTTCGCCGATTTACCCTCTGCCCTCGAAAACACTATTGAAATCGCTAAGCGCTGCAATTTGGATGGCGTGCTGAGTAAACCGCAATTGCCGCTTTTCCCGACACCCGAAGGGATGTCGTTGGATGACTACATGGATCACTTGGCCCATGAAGGGTTGGAAAAGCGTCTTGCCTTTTTGTACGACGATGAAGCAGTTCGCAATGAAAAACGCCCAGCTTACCTAGAGCGATTAGAGTACGAGCTTGGCATTATCAAAAAAATGGAGTTTCCGGGCTACTTCTTGATCGTGCAGGACTTCATCAATTGGTCGAAGACCCATGGTGTACCCGTGGGCCCAGGGCGCGGCTCAGGGGCAGGCTCTTTGGTCGCTTATTCTTTAGGGATTACGGACTTGGATCCGCTCAAGTTTGACTTGCTGTTTGAACGCTTTTTGAACCCAGAGCGTGTGTCCATGCCTGACTTTGACGTGGACTTTTGCCAGTACAACCGCGATCGTACGATCGAATACGTTAAAGAAACGTATGGAGCGGATGCGGTGAGTCAGATTGCCACGTTCGGTACGATGGGAGCAAAGGCGGTGGTGCGTGACGTGGCCCGTGTGCTAAGCATGCCTTACAGCAAAGCGGACCGCTTATCGAAATTGATCCCTGCACAACCAGGCAAAAACGTTACGCTTCAGGATGCCCTTGACGAGGTGCCCGAATTTAAAGAGGCCATTGAGGGGGATGAGTCC
>CAJJMF010000179.1 GCA_905192805.1 uncultured Sutterella sp.
AGTCAAGAAGACCTCCGAGCCTACCCCGCCATCACCATTCCCGATACCTCCCGCAAACTCCCCCCTAAAGTCGCTTGGCTCCTGCGAGGCCAACAAGAACTCATCGCCCCCGATTATCACACTAAAATAGAGATGCATGTTGCTGGTTTAGGAATTGGCTTTTTACCACGCTACTTCGCTCAACCGTATATCGACGATGGACGATTGGTGGCCTTACCGGTAGAAATCACCAAAATCCCCACTCCGTTGCATCTGGCTTGGGCAACCCATCCGCCACAACCTTGTCGCACTTGGTGGTTGAAGCAACTTAGAGATCAGGCGTTGTGGGCGCAATTGATGAGTCCTTTAGCCGAATCCTGAAAGCATTTGAGGATTTCATGCAAAACTTTCCTGTTACGGAAAAGGCATTGTTTTTTAGACTCGAAATCGTAAGAACGTTTCGCGTTCACTTCATTCGAGAGAGGTATTTTATGACGACCGTTACTGCGAAACCCTTTCCCTATTCGTTTACCCCCTCCAAGACTGCACTGATCGTCATCGATATGCAGCGCGACTTCGTCAACCCTGGTGGGTTTGGTGAAGTGCTCGGTAACGACGTGTCCCTCGTACGTCGCGCCATTGTCCCCTGCCAGAACGTTCTCGCTGCGGCCCGCGCAGCAGGACTGCTGGTGATTCATACTCGTGAAGGCCATAACCCCCAACTCACGGATTTATTCCCAGCTAAACGCACACGCGGTGGCAAAACCTTTATCGGCGAGCCAGGACCCATGGGACGCATTCTGGTGCGTGGAGAAAAGGGACACGACATTATCGAAGAGTGCTATCCACTACCCCATGAAATCGTGCTCGATAAGCCGGGCAAAGGAGCCTTTTACTCCACCGACTTGGAACTCATGCTGCGCTCACAAGGTATTGAGTCACTCATTATCTGTGGGGTCACCACCGAAGTGTGCGTGCAAACCACTGCCCGTGAAGCCAATGACCGAGGCTTTGAAGTGCTTATTGTGGAAGACGCCTGTGCCTCTTATTTCCCGGAATTCCATCGCGTCACACTGGACATGATTACGGCTCAGGGCGCCATCGTTGGCTGGACCACCACCTCAGAGACCCTCTGTGAAATCCTTGAACACGAAGTAAAGCAAAAATGAGCGTTTTTTATACTATTCTTCATAACCAATACCGCGACTCGGTTACCCTCATGCAAGTCTCCAAACGACTGCTCGAGGACCCCGCGGTCAAACAAGCCTCGGTGGTGATGGCGACCCCCAGCAATTTGGAACAACTCCAACGCGCGGGCTTACAGATCGACACTACCCCCAAACCGACCGACTTACTGATTGTGATTGACGGGGATCCACAAGACGAGGTACGTCTATTTGAATTGGCACAACACGCTTTGACACCGCAAACCGTAGAGGCCACTCAAGAAGACATGACCCTGACGAGCCTTGCTCAAGCCTACCAGCGTCACCCCGATTTGAACTTTGCACTCATCTCTGTCCCAGGTACCTATGCAGCGGCGGAAGCGCTCAAAGCCCTTGCACGCGGCATGCATGTCATGCTCTTTAGTGACAATGTGAGCATCAAAGAGGAACGTTTCCTCAAAGACTATGCTCACGCGCACGGACTGCTCGTTATGGGCCCAGATTGCGGTACTGCGATCATCCAAGGCGCGCCGCTCGGCTTTGCCAATCGCGTTGCAGCCGGGCATATCGGGATTGTGGCGGCCTCGGGTACAGGTTTACAAGAAGTGAGCTGCCGAATCACCCAATTGGGAGGTGGCATTTCACATGCTCTAGGCACGGGAGGGCGTGATGTCAAAGACACGATCGGTGGCATTACGATGATTGATGCCCTCATCAAACTTCAAAACGATCCGTCGACTCACACGATTGTGATCGTATCCAAACCGCCGGCACCCGCCGTACTCGCACGCGTGATGGAACAAGTGAAAGCGAGCGCTAAACCCACGATTGTTCACTTTTTAGGCGCTGAGGAATCGCTTTTAGCACCGTATGTGAGTGACACGATTCACATCGCCCGCCATCTCGCCGAAGCCGCCCACTGGGCCGTCACGGGAGAACCGTTACCGGCCGAGTCAAACGACATACTCGTCTCGCACCGGACGCAACTCGACGCCTTGCGTCCCGGGCAACGGTTTATCCGAGGTCTCTTTGCGGGCGGCACCTTCAACTATGAAACGCAGTTGACTTTACTGTCAGCGGGGCTTGCGGTGAGCTCAAACGCGCCCGTGCATGGTGCCTCTCTGATCCCTGAGGGCGCCTCCCGAGACGTCGCTGGGCATGCGGTGTGGGATATGGGCGATGATATGTTTACCCAAGGACGTCCCCATCCTATGATCGATCCGAGCCTACGAAATCAGTTCATTCTCGAACAGGCTCAACGGGACGATACTGCCCTCATCCTCTTCGATGTGGTGTTGGGTTTCGGGGCTCACGATAACCCCCTCGAGGGATTGCTCCCCGTTTTAGAGCAAATACATCAGTGCCAACATCCTCCGATTCTGATTGCCCATGTTTGTGGAACCGCTCTGGATCCTCAAAATCGCGAGGCAGTGATTGCACAACTGCAAGCGCATCAGGTCGTCGTCGCACCAAGCAACTGGCATGCCGCAAAACTCGCGACCGATTTCGTACGGCAGATCAACCATTCCTAAAGGGTGAGTCCTTATGAACGATTTATTTCGAGAGCCATTACACGTGGCGAACTTAGGGTTAGACAGTTTTGCGCACAATCTGGAAAGCGTTGGTCAACCCGTTCAATCTATCCATTGGCACCCTGTTGCTGATGGAGACCCCGTTGTCGGTTGGCAACTGGCACAAACGCTTGCAGATGAACGCGTGAATCAAGCCAACGCGCTCGCCCTCTCGCGTTACCTCAGCGCGAATCCCGTTCTCATCGATATCGCCCCCGCACGGGACGTGATCGCCGAATTGGGATCGACCCGCACCCTTCTTCATGCAGGACCTCCCATCGAATGGTCCCAAATGTGCGGTCCCATGCAAGGCGGATTATGCGGAGCCGTACTGCTCGAAGGTTGGGCGCAAACACTCGATGAAGCCTATGCGTTACTCGCCTCCGGAGCGATTCAATTGGCCCCGAACCATCACCACCATGCCGTGGGGCCGATGGCAGGGATTATTAGCCCCTCAATGCCCGTGTGGGTGGTCGAAGACACCGAGCACCATCATCGTACCTTCAGTAATCTCAATGAAGGCTTAGGTAAGGTACTTCGATTTGGCGCGAATAGCCCAGACGTCTTGGAACGTTTAGCCTGGCTGAGTCGAATTCTGGCTCCTACGATCCGGGAAGCGTTACAAAAAACGGGCCCCATTGAATTAAAGCCTCTGATTGCTCAGGCCCTTCATATGGGGGATGAGTGCCATAACCGTAATGTCGCGGCAACCGGTTTACTCATTAAAAAACTCGCCCCGGCATTAGCCAAGTGCGAACACGGCGCCGAGGTCTTGGCGTTTATGGAAAAAAATGACCACTTTTTCCTGAACCTCTCGATGGCGTGTTGTAAAGCGATGCTCGATGCGGCACGTGATGTTCCCTACTCCTCAATGGTCGTAGCGATGGCACGCAACGGTGTGAACTTTGGGATTCAACTCTCAGGCACAGGCAATGCTTGGTTTCAAGCGCCAGCCAACCCCGTCGATGGCCTCTTTTTCCCTGGCTATGGTCTCGCGGATGCCGCAGCTGACCTCGGAGACTCTGCCATTACCGAAACGGCTGGAATTGGGGGATTTGCGATGGCCGCCTCACCCGCCATTGTCAAATTTGTGGGCGGGACCGCTCAAGACGCGATGCGCCATAGTCAGACGATGCATGGCATCACCTTGACACAAAACCCGTTATTCACCTTACCGAACCTCAACTTCTTGGGGTCGGGATCGGGGATTGACGCCCGACTGGTGCTCGACCTAGACACCCTGCCCATCATTAACACCGGGATTGCCCATAAAAAAGCGGGCGTTGGACAGATCGGAGCGGGCATTACCACCGCCCCCAAGTCATGCTTCTTGGACGGTATTCAAGCCCTTTATCAAACCCTGACGAAGTGAGGAAACGAATGGAAACCCTATTATTAGCCGTCAATGGCACCTTAATGCGTGGCTTTAAACTCAACCCCAACATGATCAATGTGGGAGCCACGTTTGTAGAAGAAACCCAAACGGATCCCCACTACCGTCTCTGGAGCATTGACGATGATCACCCTGGCATGATACGTGTCAAAACGGGCGGTGTCCATGTCGTCGTTGAGCTTTGGGCCGTCCCCGCCGCGGGACTCGCTCAAATTCTTCAGAACGAACCCGCTGGATTAAGCATCGGGAAAGTCCAGTTAATCGATGGACGAACGGTGCTGGGCGTTCTCGCCGAACCGTGGGTGGTGGAAAACCAAAAAGAGATTTCCCCCTTTGGGGGTTGGAAAGCCTACGCCGAATCGACTCATTTACCGGATTAGGAGCTCATCATGAGCACACAGTCTCAACTTACCCCACCCAAAGTTTGGGTCACCGGGGACTTAAATGCCTTTTTTGGGCTCTTTACCAACGTACTCCTTAACGTGTTGGTCTTAACAGGGCTCTCCCTTTATGTTGCCCAAATTCCGGCAGAAACCGTGTACGGACGCATACTTCCAGCGCTCGGGATTGCCTTACCCTTGGGGAACCTCTTTTATGCGTTGCTCGCGTGGCGACTCGCTCAACGTGAACAACGTAACGACGTCACGGCGCTACCCTATGGACCCAGTGTCCCCCACATGTTCATCGTGGTGTTCGTCGTGATGCTCCCTGCGCTCTTGATCCAT
>CAJJMF010000180.1 GCA_905192805.1 uncultured Sutterella sp.
GAGCGAGGGCATCGCTCACAACCTTCTCGTAACGAGGCTCATCGAAATTGAACATAGCAATTATCCCTTCGTTTAATAGAACGAAATTCGTTCCAATGACAACTTGTCGTTTTGTTACGTATTAATACTTAATAGTCTAAATAAAAACCCTTCTAGGAAAGGGGGACCTGACTGTCTTTCATCTCGGCGAGTTTATGCTCGAATCCAAAGCCGCCGGGTTTAAGGCAATTTTTAGCTGAATAGTCAGCAGCGAACTCCATTGCATCCCGAATGATCCCCACATCGAGCGGTTGCTTTTTACTCCAGCCATGCGAGAGACAGCTCACAACAAACGCAGTGATATACGAATCTCCCGCGCCCATGGTGTCAAGCGCATCTACGGGTCTTATATTTCCCTGGTACCATCGGGAACCGTCAAAGAACACAGGCCCCGTAGATCCCCGTGTAGCAATCGTGTAGCGACAACCATGCTCTATGGCCCTCTTCAATAGAACTTGAATCTGTTGATCGCTCTCGCCGGAACAGGAAAACAGACCAAGGGTTGTAGCAGGGCAAACAAGATCGAAATATGCGTCGGTTCGATACTTATCTTTAACGGAAAAGTCGTAAACCGCCACAGCGGGAAGATCTTGAACTAGGTGCACATCATCCTGCAGCTTTGCATTGACGCTGGTAAAAACCGCATCGAATCCCTGAAGAAACTTGACATCAGAATCGTTGATGTGGGTTTTGTGCGCCCAGCAAGCCCCTGTATCGTAACCAACTTCGACACGTTCACCGTCGTAAACATTTACATCGCAAGTCTTGGTTGTCGCTTTTTCAGGCATAGATGATTGCGAAAGGTCAACGTTCAGCGAAGAAAGGGCATCGGTGATTATTCGCCCTCCCAGGTCGTTGCCGATCTCCCCAATATACGCAGCCTGTGCGCCAAGCATGCTTGCATGGGCAGCGACGTTTACGGCATTGCCACCAGGATACATAACGCCTTTGTTGAGATAGCGATCAATAACGTTGTCACCAATTGCTGCGATTTTCACCTCAACGCCTCCCATCACGTACGGTCTTTATTAGTACTCGACCTTGCGGTAATAACGGCGGATGTCGAGCGAATGGTCACGAATTTCCTCGAAATTCTTGCTCACACGCGAGAGAATGGCATTGAGCACCACCGGAGAAAGCATCCAGCGGAATTCATCACTGATACCCGGCAACTCATAATCATGTGTATCGAATACGGTGAAATCATCCGCATATTGCTTACAGAAGCGTGCAACGCGCTCATCAAGAGGCCTAGTCTGCGCCTCCGTCATTGCGAGCGCGACACAAACGCCCGGCTCAACAAGTTCGATAGTGCCATGGAAGAACTCAGGCGATGTAACGGATTTGGTGCGCAGCCATTGGGACTCCTCGAGCACACACATGGCAAACGAATACGTGGGGCCCCACAGATTGCCAGAACCGATCCAGATCTGATACGGGTCGTCCTTGTGCTTCAGAGCATATGCGCGAGCCATCTCGTCAGCGTTCTTGCCGACGGAAACGAGAGCAGCAGGGAGATTCACAAGCTCATCAGCGAAGCGATCGTAGTCATCGAAAAAGCCCCTGTTCTTGAGAATCTTTCCAATCAGAAGGTACAGCACGAGCTCCATAGGACGACCCTGCTTATAGATCACTCCATAATCGGAAAGTTCACCAAGCGGTGAACCGTCCACGCCAAGCGTAGAGACAATGGTGCAGCCTGCGTCTTTTGCCGCCTTTGCCGCCGCGACCGTCTCTTTGGTGTCGCCCGACTTGGACGCCATGAACGCCAAGGTCCCCTTACCGATGCGCCGATTGCCAACCGTGAGGAAATCTGCCGAAACTTGGGACTGGACGGGAATATCGGACATAACAGAAACCATATAGTCAAACGGCTGCATCATCGCAAGCGAGCCACCTGACGAGGTGAAGAAAATCGAATCGAAACCCTTTTCGCAAATTTCGTCAGCAATGCGTTCAATTTCGGCACGTTGATTGTAGATATAAGCACCGTTATCGAGAATTGCCTGTTCATCAAATGAAACCATGAGATATACCTTTCTAATTCAATTGGGCCAGACGGCGAAATCAACCATTTAGATTGCAAACACTCCGAAGAAGGAGCCGACGATACCAACCGCCATGAGAATAACGAGAATCCAAGCAATTTTGACCTTGTGCTGGACGAGTTCGTAAACTCCAAGTGTCACAAGCAGCGGCAGCAGGCTCGGCATGATACCGTCGATGATGCTTTGGATAGTCTGCGCACTGTCGCCGGTACCGAGAGAACCAGCCACGCTGACCGATACAAGGTTGGGCACCATAGCGCCGATAACCATAAGACCGAGAATTGCAGCCCCCATAGTGAGCTTTGGCATAAGACCAGATTTCTCGATCTTGCTCAAGAAACTGGTTCCGAATCCATAGCCCCATTTAAGGCAGAACCAACGAATCAGATAATGCGGAACATTGAATACGACAAGGAAGAGAAGCGGGCCGAGAATGTTACCCTGCATAGCAAGCGACACACCCAAGCCAGTGGCGATGACACGCAACGTTCCCCAGAACAGAGAGTCACCGATGCCGGCCAGCGGGCTCATAAGAGCGGCCTTTACGCTGTTGATGGAGGATTCGTCAAAATCCTCTTCGTTAGCGTTTGCCTCTTCCATCGCTGCCGAAATGCCCAGAATTAATGTTGAGACATAAGGAGTGGTGTTGAAGAACTCCATGTGACGCTTAGCAGCAGCAGCCTGGTCATCCTTATTCTTATACACGCGACGAATGATGGGAAGCATGGAGAAGCAGTATCCCATGTGCTGCTGGCGCTCGTAGTTCCAGGAGTACTCCATCGTAAGCGAACGGAAAAATACCGATTTTAGATCACGCTTTGTAATCTTGTTGGAACTGGTGTCATTAGAAGTCGTCATCGTCGAAGCTCCCTTCCGAACTAAGCTGTGGCGTCTGAGCAATGAAGTTTGGCTGGACCACCACGAGGATTACTGCGAGGCAAAGCCCAATGATGGCAATACCAAGGATTGGAATGCTCATGTAGGCACAGAGCGCAAACCCGAGCACGAAGAAAATAGCAGTCTGCTTGTTGACAATCATTGAAGCGAGCAGTGCAATGCCGAGCGCAGGGATGAATCCACCCGCAATAACCAGGCCGTTACTTACAAACTCGGGAATTGCGTTAAGCACCGCGTTCATAACCGGCGTTCCGAGATAGAAAGCAAGGGAGCACACGAAAAAGCGAGGAAGCGATTTGACGATGAATCCACCAAGCAGATGCATCCGCTCCATACCTTTGAGGTCGCCCTTTGCCACGCAGTCGTCCGCTTTATGGACGAAAAACGGCATCACGATCAGCGTAAGCGCGTTATCAATGATGAGATAAAGCGACGCAATCGGGAAAGCGAGCGTCAGCGCAACTTCAGCGCCTTGACCCGTCGAAATTGCAAAGGCAGTGCCCAAAATACCACCGGTGATAACGTCAGGCGGAACGGCCGCCCCGATGGTAACCGATCCAATGAACACCATTTCAAGCGTGGCGCCGACAATAATGCCCGTCTGCAAATCACCCATCACAAGACCGATGAGGACGCCCGTGACAATCGGGCGAGAAGCAAGGCAAGTGCCAAGTGCCCACTCAAATGTCACGCACATTGCGACGAGGCCGATAAGGATCGCTTGAGTCAACATGAGGGATCCCCTTTCTATTGTATGTGCTTAAATCAAAATCTTCTCGTCTCTAGGTACCTGCCTGATCTCCACCTCGATTCCGGCATCACTGAGCTCATGTAGAAGCTCCACGTCGCGATCGGTAGCGAAAACCGTTGAAGATAGGCGTACATCTGCACCCTCACGCGGCTTCGTTCCTCCAATGTTGATATGCTCGATTTCGCTGTAGCCCTTTGCCAGGCGGTAAGCATCTTCGATGCTTTCAACGACAATGAACAAACGGTACTTATCGGTCACACCGCTCCTAAGAGCCTCGATAGAATCATCGACCGATTTGATAACCAATTTGACGCCTGCCGGACGTGCCAGCTTAAGCGTCGTCTTGCGCACGTCATCTTTCACAACCGCATCGCAGGCAATCAAAATGCAATTGGTGTCAAGCTCTTGCGTCCAAGTCATGGCAACCTGACCATGAAGCAAGCGATGGTCAACTCTCAGCAGCTTAATCATCTTTGTTCCTTTCTCAAAAATCCTCGTCTTGTTCTACCGAATTTGGCAGCGAACATAGGCATGTGCCCTTTTGGCGGACACTTGAAACCAATGCAGCGAGCTCGGCGTCATCAAGTGTGCTCAATTTCGAAAACACTTCGAGCACTAGTGGTAGCGACATGCCGGCAATGAGCCTTAGAGAATCGTCACCCAACCTTTCCATAAAAGCGTTATTCACTGACCCACCATAGACATCAGTGATGACAATCCACTGGTCTGCTGGGTCGCGAGAACGGTCCCAAAAATCTATCAACTCGTTTACATCCATCGTGTCCTCATCGACATATGCGCATAGCACCTTAACGCGAGGATCTTCACCGCAAAATAGCTGGAGCGTTTCACGCATCGCTCTAGCAAGTGGCCCATGGCTGGCCAAGAGCAACTTCCTCATTTATCTCCCAATCTCAGTCAATCATCTGTTAATAGAACGTTATATCTTGTATTGTTATCTACAGTATCCTCGAAATTTTCGATTT
>CAJJMF010000181.1 GCA_905192805.1 uncultured Sutterella sp.
CCTTCGAGCAATTCCTTGCCGGCATTGTTAATCAAGCGGCTATGCCAAACGCCACGCACTTTGGTACGTTCCAAGCGCGATTCAGCAAACCCCTTGAGACGCACTTCGATATTGCCCGTACCCAACGTTGAGAGAATCGCACGTGTATCGCCAGGTCCCAACGGTTCACCCGAGAATTCCACCATGAAGGCAGGATCCTTCGGGAGATTTTCCCAGTCAATTTTCTGCTGCTCAGCACGCAACTGTTCGAGAATCGCGGGAGCAGCAAACACGTCAGCACCATTGTTGACGATCTTGCCAATTTCGGGTTCCCCTTCTTTGGCCACATGTCGCACACAAAGCGGAACACGCGTCAAGATAAAGCTTTCCTGACCATCCATCTGCATACGCCATAAGCAGGGAATACCGGTTTCTTCGATCTTCACCAGCCCGTCATGCAACGTGACGCGAATTTCCCCTACCCCAATCGTGGGCAGAATAAATTTCATCCAATCGGAGCGAAAGCGCTTGAATTCATAAATTTTGTGCATCGCATCAAAGGTTGCACCCGATTCGTCGGCGAGCGCCATCTTTAATTCTTCGTCGACTTCCTTTAAAAAGTCGATCAAAGCGCGGGCGGCCTGCTCTTCTACTTCAGGAGGCAGTTGTGGAACGCGAGCCCATACATCAGCGCCGTCAATCGAGAAATTAGCCATAGTTAACTCCAAATCTATGCTAGTGGGGTGTGTGGACGTCCTCAGAAAGACCTCCACATGACCTTAGTGATAATCTTCTTCCACGTTGGTGGATACAATCGTAATCGTGCGTTTCGGCGCCTTCGTGCGGCTTCCGATTTCGCCCAATTCCTGTAAATACTCATCCCAATCCTTGAGCCCTTCACACGCTCCCAAGAATTGCGCATCACGGAAAAAGGCCACCGCTGGTAAACGCTTGATACCAAACTGGGTGCTCATCGCACGAGCCTTTTTCACATCGACCATCCAACACGAACTCAGATAGTCCTTAAAGACTTTCTTCAATTCGGGACCAATCACCACGACGTCTAACGTTTCGCGAACGCGGTTGGGATCGTCGGCAAACAGCACAAGCTTTAAACCCGCTTCGGCCTGCATCGTCGGTAGCGTTTCTTCGGTGAGCTTCTGAAACCCTTCTTGGTTATAGAGACGCTGAAAAAGCGGATGTTCATCGGGCTCATACGCGCCCACTTGAGTGTACTTACTCATCTATGTAATCCTTTAGAGAACCTTTTTGCCCACCTGGGCCTGTAAATGGGGAGGTAATTTGGGCCCGTCCATGAGATCGGCAAAGCCGTCACGGATCACCTCTTCGGACAAATTACCCGACATCACGGAGTCAAGCGCTCCCAACGCAGCATTGACTTCTTGGGCTTCTTCGGCGCTGATACGGCGTAAAGCTTGATCGAGAAATACCATCACGATCTCGCCCACCTGCACATCTTCGCCCACTAAGGCGGCATTGACTTTCTTGGTTTCGCCATTACGCGAGACCGTGAGCGTCAAACCATCCACTGCTTCCACTACCATGGGTAATGCAATACACATAACACGGATCTCACTTTAAAAATCAAAATCGGTACGCTTCCCAGCCGGACGCGATACAAAACGTTCATCGCCAAAACGGTACGCTTCTTCTTCCGAGGGACGTTCATTGATGTAGCGGTCTTCTTCCACACATTCCGCCATTAAGGGTTCGACCTTTTCGCCTTCGGGGCGTTTCGTCACGGGGAACCCCCACTGAGCGAGTTCTTCTGCAGCCCACTCTACAGCTTCATCCACACGTTTGGCTAAGGTAGGGGTTAAACCACCACCGTAGTCTTCCATGTTTTCGGGCTGAATCCCAATCACCGTCAACTTCTCGGGTTCATAACCCATGAGCATGGCGTGAAAGAGCAAGTCATTAATGCCCGTCTGATGAGGGGAAATCTTGGTGTTTTGCCAGGCCTTAACATCGTCATCACGCAACACCGCCATATAACCGGGTTCGCGTTTAAAGTCACAGCAGTCGAGCACCAGTAAACGCTTAGCATTCATGATGTCATTCATCAAGTAATTACCGAGCGTGCCACCATCGGCAACTTGAATCCCTTCTCGCGGAGAATAGGTACGATGAAAGTGTTCTACCGCACGGGGGCCAAACCCTTCATCGGCATAGAGAATATTGCCAATCCCTAGAACAAGCACTTCGTTTTGAGGGCCGTCGTTTTTGTCCAAAATACTCATTTTTCTTCCTATCGTTAAGGGGGAGCCTTCGGCAAGTGCAGACTTGCTTAAGCCATTTTTAGCCTTGTACCAACAAAGCGAACTACGACACTATACCTGAGACCGTCTGGGTTGCCTATTGTTCTAGAGGTTATCCTTCATCAGTCTCATGACGTATATAAGTATCACTTTAAAGGTATTTTTGTTAACTCTTAGGATTAAACTAGGATTAGTTGATAGATATACTCTATAAAGTTATTAGCTTCATTAGTTCTTGAAATTATCTATTTGTTCTTCTAGGTACAGCGTTTAATATTCGTGTAAGAATTCCGCTCATTTTCTTACAAACCCCTGTCTAGGAGCGATCGGCAAGCAATACATCAAAAAAACGACATAAAAAAAGCACCTTCCCGAAGGAAAGTGCTTTCTCTGACTTACGTCGAAGCGATGAGCTTGTTTGCTAGGGGAAGCGAGCTTCCCCTATTCGCTCAGAGTGCTTAGTGATGGCTACCCTGATGCTTGAACAAACGCAACCCAGTGCTCATGGAGCTCAACGTCGTGCAGCCACCCATGATGTCTTCACGGAAGCTCATGTAGATATGAGCGATCGAGAAGAGGCAGAACACGTACATTAAGACATGGTGCGTCGTGCGGACAGCCTGAGCATCACCAAAGAGCTCGAAGACCCAACCGAAGTAGATCATCCACGAGCTATCCCAACCCCAGTGTTGCGAGAAAAGCGCAAAACCAGTGATGATGATGCCAAACGAACCCAACACGAACATCGCAAACATGGCGAGCTGAGCGAGCGGGTTATGACCAGCATATTCCGGCGCAGACTTACGGAAGAAGAGGTAGTAGGCGATCTGAATAAAGACGCCACGCCACCACTTGAAGCTCCACAGCGGCGGTAAGAAGATCATACGGGCATAACGATTACCTACGATCACCCAGTAGAGGCGGTAGATAAAGAGCACCGTAAAGATCATCGCAGCAATGTAGTGCACCAAGCGGATGTAACCGAAGTCATACGTCATCCACGTGAGCCCATGATTGGACTTTAAAGGCATCCCAATCAAAAAGCCCGTCGGAATCATTACGAACATGCACACAGCCATAAGCCAGTGCCAAACACGGATGGGGGCCTGCCACACATAAATGGGGCTGGTACCACCCGAGGTGTCGACCTCAAAGGTTACGGGATCGATTTTCATAGAAATCCCTCCTTTAGCGAACCTGGATATCGGCGAGTTCCTTGCCTTCCGGATCCATCAAGTGAGTGGAGCAAGCCAAGCACGGGTCGAAGCTGTGAATCGTACGCAAGATTTCGAGCGGACGCTTCTTGTCAGCAATCGGGTTCCCGATCAAGGAAGCTTCGTAGGTACCAATCTGACCTTCCGGGCTACGCGGCGAGGCGTTCCAAGTGGTCGGAACGACAGCCTGCCAGTTGGCCAAGCGGGTGTCCTTAATGACACACCAGTGACCCAAAGCGCCACGCGGAGCTTCGGCCGTACCGACACCGCGGCATTCCTTCGGCCACTTGCTGGGTTCCCAGAGTTCCATGTTGGCAGCGGTTTCGTCACCAGCCTTGATGTTGGCTTCGAGCGCGTTAATCGTCCAGAGCAATTCGTGGCAAGCCCAATCGGTTTCAAGCGCACGAGCAGCATGACGGCCTAACGTGGAGGTAGCGGCTTCGAGCGGGAGGTTCAATTCCTTCAAGAGCGCAACGGCCGGTTCCTTGATGTGCGGGACGTTCTTCGCAATACCCATCATCATACGGGCGAGCGGACCCACTTCCATCATATGGCCCTTCCAACGCGGGCTCTTGATCCAGGAATACTTGCCATCCGGAGCAAGCCATTCGAACTTGGTCTTGGTACCGATCGAGTTCTTCGAGATTTCGTAGTTCTGTTCGGAAATACCTTCCCAAGGATGGAGACCCTTGTTGGCATCCGGGTACTTGTACCAGGAGTGATCCACGAATTCCTGAATCTGGTTGAGGTCGCGAGGATCGACGTCATGGATTTCCTTGAAGTTACCGTTGATGATGGCACCACGCGGCAACTGGATCGAGGAGTCGGAGAAGTCGTTAGCGACACGCGGGAAGTCCCCGTAGCAAAGAATGTTCTTGCCAGAGAGACCAGCACCGTACGTGAACCATTCAGGATAGAAGCTACCGATAGCCTTGATATCCGGCAAGTACACGTTCTTCGTGATTTCGATGGCCTTGTTCGCCAAGTCACGCATGAAGTTGATGGTCGTCTGGTTGACCATCGTGCCCTGGGCACCGGTGTCATGCATGTTGATCGGGCAAGCCATACCGCCGACGAGATAGTTCGGGTGCGGGTTCTTACCGCCCAAAATCGTCTGAATCTTGACGATTTCGCGCTGGAATTCGAGCACTTCGAGGTAGTGCGTCACGGCCAAGAGGTTAACCGCGGG
>CAJJMF010000182.1 GCA_905192805.1 uncultured Sutterella sp.
AGTATCAATAAAGTCCTTGTCCGGGCAAACGGCTTTTAATTTGTTACGGAGATTTGAGTGCGCTTCTTGTACTGGCTCCGCTTAAATTCAAGGTGACCTCAGGACGGACAGTAATCATCGCGGGGTAATTCGTCACCGAACTTTTCGCTCCCACTACCCAAGTCGTTGGCAGATTACCTGGACCCGCGTCGGGGGTAAACTGTGTCATGCTCTCGGGTAACGCCGAAATTTCGCCCAAGGTGATGAAGTGTCGCGGATGGTAGGCAAACTGTTCGGTAAGTTCGTCGAGAGTGGTTGAACGCGTGGTCACACTGGCGATACTCAGTCCCGTCAAGTCGTTATCGGACCCTAAGCGCAGCTGTGCACCGGCATCAAAGGTGAGGTGGGTGTTGTAGCCAAAATCCGGGTATTCAATCGTCGTGGTGCCACGGTGCAACCGAATCTCACCCCCCACGGTGGCATTCATCACCGTGATGGTTGACCCTGCTACGATATCAAGCACGCCTTCATCCCTGATCGTGATGGGGGTGGTGATCGGCGCCTCAGTTCCATCGAGCGTGACGGTGCCGTGGCGCACCATCAATCCGCCCATTTGGCTTAATTGGGTTTGTGTGAGCGGGGAGGTAATGTCATTGATCGTTGCCACATAGGTCCGCGAGAGATCAATCACGTTTGTCCAGTACGGGCGGTTGTTTCCCCAGAGCATCGAGGGATCCGCCATCGTCACGGAATATTCGGCCGAAATCATGGGAATTTCGATGGGTCCCTCAGGTTCCTCCGAGGGAGCCTCTTCCACGGTACCCTCCTCAAGAAGTGGATCGTCTTGCGATGCGACGGTCGGTAGATAGAGGGTGGTGATGTCTCCTAGCATCACGACGTTGCGATCGAGGAAGTAGGTGAGGGAATTCATTTCTCGTCGGGCGCGCTCGTAGTCCATGGCATCATACGAAATGCCACCAGCGAGGGTTTCACCCCCATCAAACTTGACGACCCCCGCACCATACAATTGAGGGGCGCGTTGAAGGTTGGTTGGGCTTTGCACATCCAGCGTCAGCAGTCCCGTCTCCGAGGTGCTTTCCAACGTCATGGAAAAGTGAGCGTTCCTGTCGTTTTCCTCAAAGCGGGGCCGATCTAAGGTATTGACAACGTGAACAGACGTTTCAATGGTGAGTCCCTCGATGGCCTCATTGTCTCCCGTGGCCGCATAGTGATTGAGTGCGTCCAAGTCAAAGAGGAGGTCGGTTGCCTCGGCGGGTTTGCGTAGGGTTATCGTGCCAGAGCCGTCCTCTGAAGCAAAACGAACGCGTGGAACCATGGTCTCGGGAAGGGAATCGGACGCCTGACGGTACAGGGTGCCCAACGTGTTGGCGAGCGTGAGATTACTCAATTCCGAAAACCGGATGTTCCCAATGAGGGTACTGTGATGGGTGCTGGGCGTGAGCGACACCATGGGTTCACCCAACAGGCCCAAATCTTGATTCGCGATGGCGTCAAGCGTCAGCGTGTTGCGAGTCCCCAAGAGAATATCGCCTTCAATGATCGCGTCATTGAGGACAATGGATTGCATTGGATTGGTAGTGGCTACGGCCAGCAGGGCGACATCCTTGGCTTGTGATCCCGTGACGCTCCAATGCGGCGATTGGGCAAAACAGAGCGATTGATTTTTGCAGTAAACCGTCGCCCCATATTGGTTCGAGAGGTGCGAGTGCCAGGGCAAAATAAGCGTACTTTGTGCGGGTAAGTCGGAGATCGAGGGACCAAAGACGGCATACCCCGTTTGAGGGGCAGGACGAAGTGGGTCGTGCGCTAGGTAATGAACGGGCGTTAGCCACTGGACATAGTCGGCCTGGGCGACATTAACCCCAGCGAAGGTGCCTAGAAGCGCGAGCGCTAGGGCGCGCAACGATGGGCGCAGACGAGTTGACAAACGAGGTGTGCGTCGCGTAAGGCGAGCGTTAAGACCTTGTGCATGGTTGCTAACCGTTTCAGCGACGCAAACCCAAAGGTTGCGGACACGGTTCCAGATGGTTTTGAAAGTTCGGTTCATAGTGGTCTCCCGATGCCACGTCATGGGTCATATGATCATAGGCATCAGTCAGTCGAAAGAATGAGTCAGTGAGGATTGGTTGGGTGAGGTCAGTCCGAGCACAAATCCTATTAGGAGCATTTTAGTCTTCAATTAAGACAAAAACAAGAAGAATTGATACATACTTTCCCTTAGTTTAGGTTTAATTGTGGATAATTACGTGTATATGTGTTGTAGAAAATTGATGCTACTCCGCCAGACCTTTTGAAAAGAACATAGAATGAGTGCAATTTAATACGCTCTACGAACAACGTCTGTCGCGATAGGAATGAACCGTACGCATGTGTGTAACAGGACGGGTTGTTGCCTATGTCTGCGCTTTTCGTCCTCAAAAAAAAGCGGTACGTTCTGGGAGGAGAACGTACCGAGAAAGTGGGAGGCCGGAGTCTAGGGCCTCCCAGGAAAAAATGGGTTTTAGAACGTCCAGGTGCTACGCACTTCGAGTGCGCCTGAGCGTTGACCCGATCGGATTTGGCCCGCTAAGGATCCCGAGAGATCCCACATCGGGGTGAGCTGATAGCTTAGCCCCACGGCCAAATCACCCACGACGCGCGAACGTGCCTCGTTCGTAACACGCATCGTGCCCGACCCGTCCACAAAGCTCGCTTCCGTGGTGCTCGAACGATTGAGGAGATCCACCCCAACGCTCGCACGGGCACGCCACGCGAGTTGCGTTGTGAGCGGCGCACGGACCTCAGCCCCCACGCGTGCGATGAGCGCTTCGTAGGTATCGCGGCCCACCCGCTGGTTATGCGCATCCGCGCCCGTTTCAGTAAAGCCCTTCACGGCCACACGACTATAGTCGAGGCGCGCAAACGGCGTCACCGTCTCGGTGAGAGCCCAATTGAGACCCGCACCCACTTGGTAGAGCATGGCATGCGTACGGCTCTTGGCGACTAAGCCTTCATCCGCAAATTGGCGTTCTCCCTTGAGGCGAGCACGCCCGATCCCAGCGTGAGCATCCAAGGTGACCGTGTCGGTCAACGGATGTTCCCCATAGAGGCTCAACACCCAACTATCGGCCTTGAGGTCGTGCTTAACGCCGTCGACCTTGGTATCGGCCTGGGTTTGCGCTGCCGTGAGCATCATTCCGACACGCGACTGGTTAACGCAGGCTTCCGAACCCGCAGCGAGACCCGCGTGTTCACTCGAATAACCGAGCGCGTTGCCGTCTCGATCCAATTTACCCCGTGCGCCTAAGAGCGACGCCCACAGGGTGGGACCCTGATCGGTGCAACTCACCTCGCGTCCTAAGAGCGAACGTTGTGAGCTTTCGAGCATTTCGGCGAGCGCGAGCTTCGCGGCACCCCCCATGAGCGGTTGTTCGCCCGCACGTTGAGGTGTCGTCGGCTGTTCAGTCGGCGTGTTGGTGGTGCCGTTGTCGGT
This sequence comes from uncultured Sutterella sp., assembly GCA_905192805.1. GTDB lineage: Bacteria > Pseudomonadota > Gammaproteobacteria > Burkholderiales > Burkholderiaceae_F > Sutterella. The sequence continues at coordinate 3,473 of CAJJMF010000182.1, forward strand.
ATTACCGTCTCCCGAGTTATCCCCTTCGGAGCCAGTACCCGAGTCTCCGTCGTCACCACTAGAGCCACCTTCGCCACCACCAGTGCCAGTGCCCGAGCCTTCGCTGCCACTGGTGCCACCGCTCGAACCTTCGCTGCCACTGGTGCCACCGCTCGAGCCTTCGCCACCACCAGTGCCACCGCCGGAGCCTTCGCCACTACCGGTGCCACCGCCCGAGCCTTCGCCACCACCAGTGCCACCGCCGGAGTCTTCGCCGCCACCAGTGCCACCGCCGGAGTCTTCGCCGCCACCGGTGCCACCGCCGGAGTCTTCGCCGCCACCAGTGCCACCGCCGGAGTCTTCGCCGCCACCGGTGCCACCGCCGGAGCTTTCGTCACCACCAGTGCCACCGCCTGAGCTGCCTTCGTCGCCACCCCCTTGGTTATTCCCCGTTTCGGGAGGCGTTTGGGTATTCGCCACCACCTTCAAGTGCATGGCTTTATTGGGGAGGTCATAGACCGCCTGTAAGTCGATCGTTTCGTTGTTGGGATCTTCAAACACGAGGTCTGCCGTACCCGTAGAACTCGTCGCCGCCGCGAAGCTCCCATTGAGGGATTCCCCCCAAGTGAGCACGTTACGCAGTAGCGTATCGGTCGCGAGTGAGCTCATCGCGTCGCCTAAGTGCACCAAGAGTTTCACATTGTCACCAATATCCACATTGGCGTTGACGTGATAGCGCGTGTAGTCGGTGGCATTCAAGGCATCGATCGCAAAAATCGACCCCGAGACGAGCGTCAACGAGTTACTCGACGCCGTGGGCGATAAGTCCGTTTCGGTGGTCGCGCGTGTGACACGTGCTGCCACCGGGGTGTCCAACGACGCGTAGAACGTGGCGCCACTTTTCACGGTTAAATTCCCCGTAAGCGAGGTGCCTTTGCGCCACTTGAGCATGCCACTTTCGACCGTGGTGTGACCGGCATAATCCATGGCCCCTTGCATAATCGCGTTGCCCGTGCCGATTTTTTCCACTTTACCGCCCCCGTGAATACGGCTACCACCCGTGTTGTCGATGGTTAGCGCGTCGAATTTGAGCGTTCCGTAGTTATCGATACTGCCCGAAGCGAGGGTGTCTTGTTTCAGCGTCAAGGACTTACCGTAGTAAACGACGGTCGTCTGGGCGAGTTGCTCAGCAATCGTGTCGCCCG